>DATLAF010000100.1:0-7736 GCA_035527635.1 Thermoplasmatota archaeon
TTTAATATAAATAGAACTTTTACATAAAGTGACACTTTAGTTTACTGCATGGAATTTCACAGGGCAATTACTTGATTTAATGAGAAAAATTTTACTTGGTTCACAGTTTTCTTTTACTATATGCTGAACTAAGTAAAAAAAAATGAAGAAATTCTAAGCGCTTAAAATCGACCTCTAAAAATTGACTTAGTTCAGCATATAGTAAAAGAAAAAACAGTGATTTTACAAAGATCACCCATACTGTCAAGTAATTGCCTTGTGAAATTACACCAAGTAAAGTAAATGCACACAACTTTTTATGCCAACTTACAGGGCCGGACTTAAAGTATCACTTTAGGTAGTATGAGAAAAAATCTTTGTTTTGTATTGTTTTTGATATATATTACCTCACATACGGAAGGGGGTATGTGATGTGTGATATAACCAATATTCATTGGGATAATTTCGTAACCTGGGCACGGAGGAATGGTATCGAGTTCCGGCACCCGGAAGATTACGGCCCCTTCTGGAAGTGCTGGTATGAAGCCATAGGATCGGTGACAGCCGAGCACAAGGATGAGAAGGTAGTTGTCTGTGTGGTGGAGGATTTATGATAGAAGATGGTGATCCTCAGAAGACAGTCAATCTGAAAATGCCAAAGGGCATGAGGGATGAATTTAAGAAGGCTGCCAAAAAGAATGGCAGCACAATGCAATCCGTCATGTTCTTGCTCGCACAGGATTATATTGAGAACTCTAGTCACATGAAATTCAAACTTGTCGACTCGAGAGGTAAGCAATGAATGAACCTCGCGGAATGGTATCGTACGATTTCGAGATCGGACGTGAAGGAATAATCACGTATGCCGATATGTCGTTCAAATCATTTAAAGTTCGCGAGGTTTATATTGGTGGCAAGCAACGTGGTGAGTTCCATATCGAACCGACTGGTGGAAAGAACTATGCCGCGGCCATCATGTATCTGAAGCCTCATTTTCCCGACTGCTCTATTGGCCTGGCGGATCCATCAGGATTGTTGAACTTGGAGTATCCAATCTATCTGATATGTAAAAACAATCCTCTAGTTATGGAGATGATCCCCCAAATCTTTTCACAGATTGATGAGGAAGTTAATGGAGAAGCCATACCTTAGCATTGTGATGGCATCACGGAATGACAACCATGGCGGCGATCTGAACTGTAGGACACAGGCGTGCGTTGACAGTTTGAGTGAGCAGGCAGAGAGATACGACATTCCAATTGAAATCGTGATGGTGGAATGGAACCCGCCGGCCGACCAGCCATCATTACACGCCGTGATTAAGCACGACAACTGCGTATTCCGCACTATAGTGGTCTCGCCAGAAATCCACGCAAGATACAAACAGGCAGAATTATTTCCATTATATCAGATGATAGCTAAGAATGTTGGAATCAGACGCGCTAAGGGACGATTTATCATAGCAACCAACGTCGATATATTCTTCAGCAACGATCTTATGCGTAGGCTCGCCAAGAAAAACCTCGAGAAGAATCTTCTTTATCGAGCATACAGATATGATGCAGAGTTCGGAGTCAGATCCCTTGAAGGGATAGAGAGTAAGCTCATTCGCATCAACCTGTCTAATAAGGATGAACTCTGCACAAATGCGTGTGGAGATTTTCAGATGATGCATCGCGATAACTGGAATGAGCTTCGTGGGTATTATGAGGGGGACCTGTTTTCAATTCACCTCGATTCAGTGTTTGAATATCATGCGCACTATCATGGATTTGTAGAGTATGTGTTTAATCCACCCGCGGTGACATATCATGTCGAGCATGATGGTGGATGGGTGCCTGGTGTCGAAAATTTGAAGAATTATAATCGAATGAACGACACAAGAATCAAAAAACTGTCATATCAAGATTTTTTAGATATTATTGCTTTAATGGCTAAAAAAACGCCCCCGTTCCGATACAACAATGAATCGTGGGGTTTGGCTGGAGAAGCGCTCAAGGAGTACACGAATGAGAAAAGCTATTGGCTTCGAAAGACTCCAAAGGATATGTGAAGACAAGAGATTTAAGAGTAATGGGAATGGCTACTATTTTGTCGCATGTAAACGAGGGATACCATTCTGTAATGCAAGGGTATGTCCGGAATGGAATGATTTGGAAGATGCGGCAGAGCCATTAGTATCGTTGAAAGCAATCAATGAAAAGTTGAAAAGCAGTAGTACCCTCTAACCATAAGGGAAGTAAACATGAATATCGTCACTAGAAAAAATCAATTTCATGCTAATGAAGCTATTTTTCTCGCATCGATTCCAATAGAGAATGTGCTTGATGTAGGATGTCACGAAGGTGGTACAATGCTTGGGTATCAGAAGCGGTGTGACGCAAAGATGGTATATGCATTTGAGCCATATATTGAGAATTACAATATCGCAAAAACCAAAATTGTTCCTGGTACTGAAATATTCAACGTCGCTGTATCCGACATAGACGATCCAAACGGAAAGCTTTTTATAACCGCGTCAAGCGCGTGTAACTCTTTGGAAAAACCTGTGGGAAAATTGAGCGTAAAATGCGAGCAGCCTATTCGTGTTGTGCGTATAGATACCTGGGCGGCAGAACATAACGTCACAAACGTTGATTTTGTAAAAATCGACACTCAAGGAAATGATTTCAGGGTCGTCAAAGGTATGGGAGAGCTCATCAAAAAGGTGAAAGCTTTGCATATTGAGGTATGGTTTGGTGGAGATGAAAATTATTATGAAAATGTCGATCTTTTTGAAGATGTTGTAGCCTATATGTATGCAAATGGAATGAAGATATACAATTTTCCAATGCTTCATCACGACCAAAATGAAAGATTGCTTTGGGGAGATGTTCTATTTGTCAGGCAGGGTTTGGTATGAAAATTCTTCTTCTAAAAGATTTCAGAGACGCGGGGGTGCTGGGGCTTTCTGATATTATTAGTAAGAATGATATCTTTGAAATATTAAGAACGTGTACGGGTCGAACACAATCAATGGGGCTGATATATGACTTGCGTGCCGATGTTCGCGTTATACATGTCGAAGCCGAATGGTATTTGAATCAATACAAGAGTACTAATAACGAGTGGTGGCGTAAGAGGTTTGACGTTTTAGAGAGACCTCTTGATTTTCCAAGAATAGAAAATATTGATTTTTCAATTTATGATGTTGTCATCTGTAGTAATCCATATATTCCAGAAAGCATCATGAAAAAATATTCGAGCGTTTTCTGTTACTGGGATTATATAAATCCAGTCAAGGGAATAGTTGAGGGATATGACCTGCATATGAATCACTTGGAAGGGCCTGATACGGTGTCAAGTTTGCCACAAATGGTTTTTTTTCATTACCCTGTAAGCTTGAAGATTATTGAGGATTTTTCTCATATATCAAAAGACATGATTATCACTGAGGGTAGAACAACAAAAGAAAATCCTGTTCTTAAAGAGAGATTTTCAGAATTATCTACTTCGTCATTAAATGCAATAGTGTTGCCGAGAATCGGTGACGGTTACGAATACCATTGTTCGCTAGCAAGGTGTAAATATTTTATATATGTGAGAAACTGGCGAGGCGGGTCTGGCCAGCAGGCAATGGAATCAGCTGCCCTTGGAAGTATTCTTATAGGACATCATCGAAAATTGCCATTTAATATTGTCGTACATCCATTATGCAAATTGCCACAGAAGTTTGAAAATCAACGTGTGTTACCTTATGGGGAAGAGGGGTATAAAAATATTGAACATCTCAAGGATTTGATATCTAAGATCGAATCTAGTCGTGATTTGCAAAAAGAGATACTCGAATATCAGCGAAACGCTATTGTAAAAATGTTCAATAACAATATCTCCATTCTTGAAAGGGCCATGGTGATTAAAAATGAATCTCTCCAAACTGCATGAAGAACTGATGTCGGAAATTGATGCATTTGTGCCATCAAAGCCTGAACTGTTTGTTAATTTTTTTAATGACAAATATGGTGCTAAGTATCACCAGAACGTAGGGTCAAGGTGGGGTGTCTATTACAAATGGATGGGGGCGCTTGTAAGGAAGATGAAATTCAAGAACATTCTTGAGCTTGGGACAGGCACGGGGGCAAGCTCAATATGTATATTTTCAGAGATGCCCGATGGGGCGGCCCTGACAACTATTGACAGGAGAGTTGATTCTGGGAACTTTCTCCCAAAAGCGATGTTGGAAGACCCGAGGTTCAACGTGATACACAAAAGCAGCACAAAGGTTAGTAAAGAGGAAGTTCGAAACGGTATTGATCTTCTATTCATAGACTCTTTACATGTGTACGCACATGCACGTCCAGAGTTCGATTTATTTATTCCATTATGTTCTGATGGGTGCCTGGTTGTCATGGACGACATTCACTCACACGATATGGATAGGCTTTGGAACGAAATTCCATACGACAAACTTGATATCACAAAAGATTGCCATGGGCAGGCGGGATTTGGAGTTTTTTATGTTGAAAGATGAATACAAGAAGCTGATAAATTCGTTGTCTCCTAACTATTACATATACGAACAGCAAACCAAAGAATTCATCATGCCATATATCGAAAAAATGGACGGGACCTTTATAGATTGTGGCGCCCATTCTGGTATATATACGGTCTTGTTTTCCCTGTGTGCCTCGAAAGTGATTTGTTTTGAACCAACAGGCAACATCGTCAGGTTGAAAAAAAACCTTGAAGTTCTAAAGCCTCACCTTTCAGACAACATTGTTATTGAAAGTATGGCGGTGGGAAATAAGACTGGGGTGTTCACTGATGGTTTGTGGGAACGGTGGAAGGCCAAAAAGGTTGAGGGAGAATTTCAATTCACTACCCTCGACAACTACGTTAAAAACAACGATGTTGGGAGAATTGATTTTATCAAGATCGATGTTGACAGTTTCGATTTTGAAGTACTCCAAGGATCTGTAGAAGTAATGAAAGAGTTTTCGCCAATGGTGCTGGTAGAACTGAATCCAGCCCTCAAGTTGAGGGGCCATTCAAGAGAAGAGGCTTGTGAATTTATGAAAGAGGCTGGATACAAATTGATTGGAGAAGGCGAATATGGAAATACAATTTGGGAAAAGGATGGTAAAGTTTGAACGAAATTTTATTCAACAACATTCTTGTGGTAAATAACTATGTTTATGCTATCGTCCCATGCACGAGGGACCCGTATCGGGGCGGCGAGCATAGGGAAAAATCACCACTTGAGGCTATTCACTTTCTACGCAAAGACTTTTTCTTTAACAAGAAGAGTGGGTGGTGTAGTCTCAACGCAGAATTTTTCATGATGATTATGAAGAGTATGGATATCCCGAGTAAAATGTTCAGTTACGGAATTAAGGGGTCTCTTACGCATGCTACGGCACTGGTAACCGTAGACGGTGAAGAGTACTTGATGGACCCGTATTTCAATAGGCACTACACATACAAAGAAAAACCATTGCCGTTTAAATTGATGATGAAGCTTATTAATGATGGAGACACCTCAGAAATCAACTCCGTGTATGGCACCACTTTGAAATACTATTATAATGGTGGCGATCATACCCCGGGAGATGAAGAGGAAGAAAAGATGTTTCGTGAGCTTTTCCAGGGTGATTTGAACAACTATATCAGAGGAAAAGAGTTTGAGAGAAGGATTGTGAGCTGCCATATAAGTAGTAAGCATTTAAACGAAGAGCTCATGAAACATTTTGGCAATACAAATATTTTTAATCTCATGAAGGAGAATTGGTAATGCATCCAATTTTTTCGAAATTCGATTGCTTTTCAGGTGATGTGGAAGCGGGGTATGCGGCCGACTTTCTTGGAGTCAAAACGAAGGGCCTGTACTACAGCGACAACCATATCAACAGTCGCGCCATTATTAGTAAATATCCACCATTCGACGAGGAGTATTACGAATGGGTGGATACTCTTGAGTCGGTGTGCTTGGCGAAAAATTCGTATGTAATGATTGAGTTGGGTGCCGGATGGGGAAGGTGGCTGTCAAGGGCCTTTGCTGCATTGAGGCGGATATATCCCGACATGCCGTGTACTGTTATTGGCGTTGAGGCTGAGCCAACCCATTTCAAATGGATGCAGGAGCACTGCCGATACAACAATATCGACTGCGCCACTCTGATAAACGCGGCAGTAAATGATGAGGATGGTGATGTTGGATTTCATTTTGGAAAACCGTCTGAATGGTATGGTCAATGTATTGGTGGAGACAATACTGTAAAGGGCATTTCCCTGAAATCAATACTTGCCGGAATGGAACATGTAGACCTGATGGATCTCGATGTCCAGAATTTTGAAGCAAAAATTCTCAAGTCGGCAAAAGACTATCTATTTATCGTCAAAAGAATTCATATCGGCACTCATAGCGTTGAGGTCGAGCAGGAATTGAAAGACCTATTCAACGGCCTTGGGTGGGAATGTGTTCGGGACTATACCTTAATGGCCACGCATGAAACGGAGCATGGTGTAGCAGAGTTTAATGACGGAGTTCAAACGTGGATAAATCACAAATGATGTTATTTTTTTTACCTATCTGATATAACCATAATGGAGGAAATATTTATGTACGCATGCCTGTCCATTGTTGGCGCTACTGATCCCGATGACCATGTAGCGCACGCGCTCATGGCGGTCACATATCCGCTGTGCAAGATAGCTGAAAAGCTCGGGGTATCCAAAGTTGAGGCAGATTTAAAATTACCACCAGGCATTTGGATCTGTGATGGGACCGGGGATGGCGCTGCTTACAACTACATCGAATTGATCGACAAGATGACGGAAAGGTTGGCAGATGTCAGACAGCCAGTCAACACTTAAACAGAGGATTGCGCTTGAGAACATGCACCGAGCACTCGGATGGTCTATGGCCGGGGTCCGAGACATGACAAAAGCCGAAGCTTCAGCTGCCATCGACAAGGCAAAGAAACACATTGACGAACATGGATTCCCCGATCGGGGAAGAAGGGACGGTAGGTCAGAATAAGAAATAGGTTGGCTGGATTGTATTTTTAAGCATTCGAACAAGTTGGAGTGTTCTGCTGTTTCGGCAGAGATATCATTCCACCTCTTCCGACATCGCCCAAGGAGGGCTCGTCGGAGAGGTGGGCACGCAGCCTGAAGCTTATCCAGGTAACAGGATCCAGTCTCATCGCTGGGGTTCGCAGTGAGGACAGCATTCAAACTTTAGTTGTTCGGCAGTAGGGTGGTTATGTCATGGTGGCATAATCACCCTTTTTTTTCTAGAGGAGGAAACCGTGAAAATAGCATGCTTCATCACATCAGTAGTTTTGCTACTCATACTGAATTCATTCTGCGTAATCCAACATTATCAGTTCAGTATTGGGTGTTCAGGCCATCTCAAACGGGCGGCAGACGCCAACACAATACAGACCGCAAAGGTCGAACTTCGAACAGCTCTTGCGTACATGCAGACCAATGGTCTCACGAAGGGATATGTATCGATTTTTCTGAAGCAACCCAAGAACGATATTGGATTCTGGTATACGAACTTGAGTCAGTCGCTCGCTGAACTTGAGATCGTTCCGGATAGTGCCACTCAGCTTGAGAAGAGCAATGTGCTTATGAAGTTGCGGGAGACGATACTCGACGATACCGTAAACGGAACAGTCGTTACTCATCCAAGCTTTGTGAGTATACATCCCCACAATGCAACGATCTTTTTTCTGTCAGTAGTATTGTGCGTTGTTGGCTTTGTATCAGGG
>DATLAF010000101.1:0-3074 GCA_035527635.1 Thermoplasmatota archaeon
CACACGGGTTTGATATTAAGAAGATCGCCATCAAACAGAGCGACACATTTGGCATTGGTAGCATGGGCAATTTCAAATATAGTAAGAATACCAGCACCTTTCCCACCGCTTATAAGATCCTTTGTATGAATTTTTTCTACAGTAGTATAGGGTTGAAATAAGCCTATGGTTTCTGTTGTTTTATCCATTGATGTCGCTTGTGAAATGATGATGGCTTTCCGGTAATCAGGAAAAAATTGATGTAATCCTTCATTTACAACATTTAATACGTTTAACACTGTCGGTTCGACATCTTTACAGAGAACACCGATAATGATATCAAGAGGGCGGAGTTGTTCACATCGTTTCTGAAGCCCTTCGGGCAGCTTGATCTTTTTTCTGTTGTGTCTCATAGGATTATTTTTTATTTTGTTTTTCGACGATTTCAAGTAATTCCTCCCGTATATTAATCCGAGCTGATATGGTGCGTAGCCAGTCAGGGATACGGGCGCCTACTGGTTTCATCATATAATCGTTGCCTGCAATCATCAGCTCGTGACTGAAGTTTTCCACCATTGTTTCTTCAAGATGACGGTCATACGTGATTCCATTGATCAGGGCATCTGCATGGTATTTTCTGATACAATCCTGCGCATGTTTTTGGTACAGGACACGAAGGGAAAGTAAGAAAGGTCGGGATATTTGGATATGATCCTCTTCGATGAGCACGCGCAGTAAGCTACGAAAGATATCACCAGACATTTTTACTAATCCTTTTTCCGAGGTACCTATCCCCTGATGCTTATGTTCATAGAATCCAAGATCGGTTTGACAAATTCGTTTCATTGCAACGTTCCGGTAGATTTCAGCCATTACTCCGATCTCCATGCCCCATCCTCCAGGGATATCAAGGTCACGGGCAAGATCAACGGTCATGGCAAACTCTCCTGAGAGCGGGTAGCGAAATGCACGGAGAAATCGAACGAAATGGAACTTATGTTCTAAGAGATCGACGAGGGAACGTAAAAGAGGGTGAAGGAACAATCGAAATACACGCCCATACATGATGGTTTTATCAAGGCTTGTTCGTGCGTAGTATCCTTTGTTGAATTTAAAATCAAGTTCTGGTTCTAGGAGTGGATAGAGTAATTTTGTTGGGATCATCTCAGTATAGGTTTGAATATCAGCATCATGGAGGGCAATGGCATATGAATTAAGGCTTGCGATCCCGAGTGCTAGCCAGACATCCCTGCCTTTTCCACGGTATTTCATGAGATCTAATCCCTGTGATTTCAACTGGAGGATTAAATTTTCAACCGGGGGGCTATTGCACCAAACAATGAGGGTGGGACGGGAGAGTTTGGAAAAAAAGCGTTTTACTTGATTAAACTGCGTTTCATTTTTTGCGTCAAGGGAGATGATGACCTGCGAGAGGTACGTACACTTATCTAGCTGCTTTACAATTTTTTCAAGAGCTGGTTGTTTTATTTCATTATACAGCATGGGGATGATAACAGAAACAGGGCGTTCAACAGTGAATTCTGTCAAATCTTTTATGAGTCTGTTATTATCAACATGAAGATCATGTAGGGTGGCTATTTCTTCCTGTTTTATATCCATTATCTCACTCCTCGATATATTTCATGATTACACGTAAATCATCTGTCGCGATATCTGCATGGCTTTGGACTTTAGGTGGAGCTTTATAGGCGATTCCTAGACCAGCGGCTTCGATCATATCGATATCGACATAGCCATCTCCTATGGCGATTACTTCGCTTGGAGAAATATCCAATATCATGCAGAGGAAGTCGAAGACGGAGCGTTTATTGATCGAATAGATTTTACCATCGTTGCTTCGTTGTAAGGCTTTATTTTGGAAGAGTAAATCACCAGTCACGAGTTGATTGCTGACTGAAAGTCTGTTAGCAAATGCATAATCGATTCCGAGGCGTTTCTTTAGATCATTGGCGAAACGTTGGTATCCATCAGTAACAAGTGCTGTTTTTATCTGTTTTTCTCGTAATAGTGGGATGAGTGTCTGTACGTGTTCTTGGAGAGGGATTTTTTTAAAGATATCGAGTAGCTCTTGGTATTGTATGCCTTTGAGTAATTGAGCGATTTCTATGCTTTTTTCATAGGGTTCTTTGGTAGTAGAAAGAATGGCGGTGAGTTGATTGGTGAATCCTTTTTTCTCTGCAAAGGTAAAAATCGTCCACCCATTCAGCAGGGTCCCGTCCATATCAAAAAGAATCAACTTATATTGTTTTTTTTGTTTACCCATGAGTATCTCCTTTTTTTCCAATCTATTCTTGTCAATGATGATTATTTTTGGAAGCTGAATAAGGTACCTCTACGAGGAGAATGATAGGTTGAACATTACGAGGCACCTCGATGTCCCTTTCCTCTAAGAGTGCAATCGTTGGACGTTTCAATAGTGTAAAAACATAGGGTATTAATAAAAATTCTTTTCGAAACATTGCTCAGAACAAAATTTTTTTCTACTATTATTAGATTTCAAGCAGAAATAAGTAACGAAGCACCTAGAATATCCTTCCTGATTCGTCTATTGATTAAATATAATTTTTTTTGTACAAATACACGATGCAGGCGATAATGATAAAGGCAGCACCAATGATAGCGATAAAGAACCATGGGTTTTCAATGGTGGTTATCCCTGTATCAATCATCCCAAGAGAACCGGTGGTTGGGTTGTACAGATAGTTCCATTTCCCATCGCTATCGGTATCCAGAAGATAGCTTCCGTTGGTAAGTATCTGTGCACTGGTTATCTTGCCGGTGGCATTTGTATATAACGAGTCATATGAGCCATCGTTATTGGTATCGAATAGGAACCCTAGTGTACCGATAAAGAACACGTCGATGAAGACTTCTGCGGTTGTCTGTTGCGAGAGTGTCGTATTATCGGTAGCGGTGGCCGTGATGATATATTTCCCTGCAGCGTCCCAGGAATGTGAGAATAAACAGAGTGTCCCATTGGGTTGGAACTCACTGGTGTTTTGTGTTCCATCGCCCCAGGTGAGGGTATATTGGAGGAAATCGTTATCTCGGTCCATGGCAGAGACGGTATAGGG
>DATLAF010000102.1:0-3177 GCA_035527635.1 Thermoplasmatota archaeon
TGTGAAACAAGGACGCCAGATAGAATGCATTATCCCTGCTGGCGGTTTAGTCACTGCGTTAGACCCTGTATTGAGAATATGCGGGGGTGTGTGGATTGCACAAGGAAGCGGTGACGCTGACATGGAATCATCTGATGCCAACGGGAAGCTCCGTGTTCCACCGGATGAACCCGCGTACACCCTCAAACGGGTTTGGCTTACAAAAGAAGAGGAAGAGGGGTACTACTACGGGTTCGCAAATGAAGGTATCTGGCCCCTTTGTCATATTACCCACACACGCCCTATCTTCCGGTTAGAGGACTGGATATATTACCAGAAGGTGAACGAAAAGTTTTCAGATGCACTCCTTGATGAGATTTCTCAAGAAAAATCTCCTCTCGTTCTCATCCAGGACTATCACTTCTCTCTCCTGCCATTACTCATTAAGTCAAAGCGTCCGGATGCACGGCTTGCGATCTTCTGGCATATCCCCTGGCCAAATCCTGAATCATTCGGGATCTGTCCCTGGAAAAAAGAAATCCTGCTGGGTCTTTTAGGCGCAGACCTTGTTGGTTTCCATACCCAGTTCCACTGCAATAATTTTCTGGAAACCATTGACCGTTTTCTGGAATCAAAGATCAACTGGGAAGAATTTTCTGTTGAGCGCCACGGCCATGTCACCCAGGTTAAACCATTCCCCATCAGTGTTGCTTTCCCTAACCATCTTCACCACGGAGATGCCGATATTCAACCAGTGAAGTCTTTGAAAGAAAATGTGTTTAAAGAAATAGGGGTGTCTGCACACTATCTCGGTGTTGGTGTCGACCGCATTGACTATACGAAAGGGATAATCGAACGATTCAGTGCCATAGAGAGATTTCTCGAGAAATATACGGATTTTATAGGGCAAATTACTTTCGTGGAATTGGGGGCACCAAGCCGTACTCACATTAAACGATACCACGATTTGATTGCAGAGGTAGAAGAAACTACAGATAAAATTAACTGGCGTTTCCAGACAAAACAATGGAAACCAATCGTTTTTCTCAAAGCCCACCATAATCACGAAACAATCAACCGTTTTTACCGGGCAGCAGATTTCTGTATGGTGACTTCTCTCCATGACGGAATGAACCTGGTTGCAAAAGAGTTTGTCGTCTCCCGCGAAGACGAAGATGGAATCCTGATTCTCAGTCAGTTCGCCGGTGCATCACGTGAACTGCACGATGCCCTCATCATCAATCCCTATGATATCGAAGAGATGGCTGAAGCAATCCACATCGCGCTCACCATGAAGCCGCATGAAAGATCTGAGAGGATGAGGAACCTCCGGCAGATCGTGAAAGAACGAAATATCTACCGCTGGGCTGCGAATCTCATAACCGAGCTGGTACGATTGCGAATCCCTTCCAGTGGATGAACATCATTCGGAAACGTATGCCCCCAGAGCACTTTTTTTCAGAAAAAAGCAAAGGGTGGGACCGTATTCGAACCCGCTTAAATCTGCACCGTCTGATTCTTTTGCTGCTTGATTATGATGGAACCATTGTTCCTATTCGAAAGAAACCAACGCTTGCTGTTCTCTCGGCAAAGACGAGAGATATACTGCGGCATCTTGCAGGCCAACCTAATATTTTCCTCGGTATCGTTACGGGCAGATCATTGCAGGATATCAAGAGCATGGTTAACCTCAAGAATATTTCCTATATTGCAAATCATGGCTTCCAGATTGTCTTTGACCGAAAGAATTGGGTGCATCCGGCTGCACAACACTCATTTCCCTCAATGAGAAAAATATTTACTGCCCTTAAAAATTCCTTACGATACATTCCCGGAGTAATGGTAGAAAATAAACTCCTCACGTTGAGTGTCCACTACCGTAATCTCACTCGTACACCTGTCAACCATGTAAAAAAAATCGTAGAGAGAGTGGTGCGTTCCTTTCCAGACTCTTGCAGGGTTACCAAAGGCAAAAAGGTCATCGAGATACGGCCAGATGTTGATTGGGATAAAGGGTATGCTACTATCAAGATGCTTAAAATGATAAAGTTTCCGAGCAGACCACTGGTAGTGTACATTGGAGATGACCGGACCGATGAAGATGTTTTCAGGCACCTTTTCAATACCACAGCTATTACCATCCGCGTAGGCAGGAACAATAGATCAAGCGCAAAATATTATGTAAAAAACACTGCTGAGGTAAAGAAGTTACTGAAATCGATACAGAACTATTCAATGATAATGAATCTTGAATTTTGAGGATTTACGAAATGAGTCTCATTGCTAAAGAGCCATTCCACTTCTATACCCGTCAGAACCTCACCTACCTGACTGGAAGAAAAGCAAGGAATTTACAGGAACTGCTCGATGGTATCAGAGAAGCACCCAGTGCCACTATCTACCATCATACTCATCACTACCTTCAGCAGCATGAATTTCTGTCTCCTGAACCGCCAAATGACTTTGCATACTGGATAACCAACGTATTTCAGGACGACGTCCTTGGAGAAAGGGTAGCGAGTATCGACCTGCGTCAGTACTTTAGGCTTCATGATATCAAGGCAAGAATAATCGGGGTTATCGAAGAGTCAATACAAAAAACTTCAGATCCTAACCGGAATGTCCCACCTGGTGAGGAATTTCACTTCATGTCGTCTCAAACATTTGTATTCCCTACAAAGTACATTGCTCACAATCTCAGAGAGTTCAAGGAATGTCTCCATCGGGTATCAATCTTTTCAATTTACTATCACATGTTCGAATCCCGGTTGCGCCTGCAGCAAGAATGGTGCGACTTCTCATATTGGTTACGTACTGCGTTAGGAGAAGAAAAGCTTGCAAAGGAAATTATGAAACTCGATCCATATACCCGAACGCTCGAAAATCTCAGGAAGGCTCTCATTAAGTTGGTAACAAAAAGGTTAGGCGAATAAGTATGATAAAGCTCAGAGATTATGAACCTATTGTCGGAAGTGATATCATCGATGAATTGGAACTCTGTGCCAGCAAACTTTCAGAAGTAAGTATTCAAAACGTCAACTCCACTGCAGTAGGTGGTGGCGTTGCTGAGATATTGATGCGAATGATCCCTCTCCTCCAGGAACTTGGTATCAAAGCCTCCTGGGATGTAATAAAAGGAGGGGAGAAGTTCTTTGAGGTGACAAAAAAGATCCATAACGCCCTCCACGGTCAGATTGT
>DATLAF010000103.1:0-4524 GCA_035527635.1 Thermoplasmatota archaeon
CCAGCAGATATACGTGTAATTTCCCGCTCCTGTTCCACCCCATTCGATACTGATTGCGGTCAGATGAAAGGGGTGGATAGCCTTAATGGGCTGCGGAGGGTGCTGATCTGATATTGGAACGCCCTGGTGAGCGGGTGGTGGTCCAGGCGAAGAAACGAAAGAAAACCACGGGGAACAAGGCGGTCATGGAGGTTCATGCTGCCTGTGGATTTTATCAGGCGAATCGAGCAATCGTCATCACCGCTACCCGATTCAGTCAGCCTGCGTTGGAACTGGCGGCACGATTGAATGTGGAATGCTGGGATTGGAACCGGCTTCTTGCAGAAATGAACACCGGTAAGATGAACCATCCGATTCAATAAGTAAATGATACGTATTTATCCTGTGTAATACGGTCAATAATGGTTATTGGTCTTTGATAGGGTAAGAAACGTGTTTTTCTCCTTAAGAATATACCCCTTCATTGAAACCCTCAAATTGTTACCCGTTCTCCTACTAGTTATCTTTACATGTTTACAGAGTCAATTTGGAGCGGTAACCAAAATAAAAAAAAAAGAAGAACAGAGTTAGAGGCGATTTCCTGGTATATTGATAAAGAGTATTTTCATTTCATCTGTTGCATTGGCACCAATGGTATCATAGGCAATCACTTTTATTTTGTGAATACCAAATGATGTGTTATTGAGCAAGTATTCATATGGTTTTTCTGTATCTGTGAGTAGTAGACTGTTGTCATAGTAAAACTCTACTTTTTCTATAGGGTTACTTCCTTGTGTTACTTCTACCTGGATGGTTGTATCATCAAGTATTATTGGTGTTTTGTATTTGTAGGTTAGCTTTTCGTTGTCATTCATTACTATTGTTCCGAATCGTGGGTGTGCGATAGAGAGTTGCGGTTGTGTTATCTCCATATCAGCGAGAATCGCCATTGTTGCAGCGATGTGCCTGGTCATATTCACAAGATAGCTGATGTTCACATTGCTTAGGTTATCTCGAGTTGTATGCATATTTGGATCCCATTCGCCTGGCCAGACGACAACGGATTCATATCCGAGTTGTGTGAATTTAAAATAATCACTCCAGCCGCTCCTTGCATCTCTATCGATCATTTGCCATCGTGTAATGTTAAAATTCAATCCGTACTCTTTTGTCATTGTTTCCATGATACCAGCAATCCATCCAGCATCCTCGGTGATCGAGAGTCGAATTGTTTTTCCTGTTTCCTTTGATGTGGCTTTTCCGATCATATCTGCGTTGAATTCTACGAGGACTGGTGTGTGTTGGTCATAGAGCTTTCTTGCATAGGCATAGCTCCCAAGAGTACCTTGTTCTTCTCCTGAAAATGCGACAAATTCCATTGTTCTTTTGAACTGGTATTGACAGAGTACATAGGCTGCTGCAAGAACACCTGCGGTGCCTGAGCCATCGTCCACCGCTCCAACGGTTCTTTTTGCAGTGTCATAATGGGCATTAAAGATGATTATTTCATCAGGGTCTGTTCCTTGATGTGTTCCAATGACATTTTGTGATGTAAAAAAACCTGCAAGCAAAGAGTTTCCCCATGAACTCCAGTTTTGGTATGTTGATTGCAACCCCATATTCTCAAACTGTTGGTAGATGTAGGTCGCTGCTTTTTTGCACCCATCTGTCCCTGTGTACCTGTTTCCTATTTCTACGACGAGATATTCTATGAAATTTCGTATGAGGGTTTCATTTATCTTGTCTATTATCTCTTGGATTTTTGGGGTTATCCTTTGTGTTTCTCCACTATTCCACATCATATATGAACCATCGTGGATGCTGTTTGTAGGTATCGTAGATGACTCATTATATTCTCTACATGTAACCGCTGGAATTGTCGTAGTTATCAATAGTATACACATAGATATTCCTATGATTTTGTTTCTCATGGTACCATCTTCTACCCCTAAAAATGGGTGATAGAGGATGTATTAGGCTGTAGGATAATATAAATGTTTGGAAACGATAAAAAAATAATAAGGAAGGTAAGTGAGTGGTTGTTTTATGAGACGATGCCATAATCGTTTTTTGAGAAATTTCGCGAATTATGATACAATGAACATTGTTTGATGTGTATTTCATCTCTGTGACTCAGTTTTCTGTGATGCTGAAATTCTAGTCTCGTTATGGGTACTATTTTTTATTTGATAGTGGGTATAGGTCATTCGTCACTAGTCATATTATAATCTTCTTTTTGAACCGTGTGTCTTAAATCTAATATGGAGAAAAAAATTAGTATTGTATAAATTCGGTGGGTAGTTTTTGGATGAAAAATCGATATTTCCCACTCTGTGTGAGCGGGATATGGTCGACAAAGCGTATTATGAGATCTAGTCTGTCTCCGAAGAGGTTCTGGAAGTTCTTCTGTATCATGTCGTGGTCCTTGTCTGTAAAATCAGTTGTTTTGACAATGTTTAAAATAAGTGTTCCTGCGGTGTCTTGGTAAAACTGGCATTCTTTGATGTGTTGAGTGCTTCTTGAGACGAGATCATATAAGCCGGTGAGGGAAAAAGGCTGCTGTGTTTTTGACAGGGCGATTTCTTGTGTTCTGCCTTCGATTTTTTTTAGGAGTGGATACTGGCATCCACAGGTGCATCGTTGGCTGGTGTACACGCCGAGGTCACCGATTTTGTATCGGATAAAGGGAAAGACATAGTTCAGGAGACTGGTCCCGACGATTTCTCCGACTTCATCCTCGTTTTGTATGTGTTGTCCATCTTTGCCGATGAGTTCAACAAATCCGAATTGTGGGAACAGGTGGAAATTGGAGGTGTTTGTACAGGTGAGTCCGAAGGCGACTGATTCTCGTTGGCAGTAATGTTCGTAGACACGACCGTGGAATGTGTCTTGGATGAGTGCTCGTTGCCAGGGGTAGAGTACTTCTGCGATACAGACGATGCTTTTCACGCGGGGGATCGATTGGATGTTGTTGTTCTTTATGTACATGGCGAGTTTCGTGAGACTTGAGGGATAACTCAGGATGTAGTTTGGTTGTAATGCTTTCATTTTCTGAAGGATGAGGGGGATGTCTGGGTCGTTAATATTAAACGAGGAGACGCTGAGTGTTCTGCCGAATCGTGCGGTCTTGAATAAGTCTCGTTGTCCGATGATGACGAGGGATTTATCAAAGAAATGGCGATGGGTCCATTCGTTTTGTATTGTTCCATATGCCCGCATGGTGGCAAAATACTTCCCTTTCTCAATATAGAATTGTAATGGGTGCCCTGTGGACCCGCCGGTGTAATAGGTTTCAAATGTATGCGCTGGGTAGTTCTGTGCTTTGAGGGTATCGCGGTTTTTTTTGACAAGGTCTTTGGTGAGAAATGGAATCTTTTGGAAATCAGCTATGGAGTTGATGTCCGCTGGGTGGTGGTTGCATTCATCAAATACTTTTTTGTAGTAGGGAACATGGTTGTAGGCATGATGGATGAGTTTTTTTATTTGTTGGAGCTGGTAGCGTTCGAGTCGTTCTTTGCTCCAGTGGTGTGATTCTTTGAGAAAGAGATAGGTGCGTAGATAGGTTGGAAAATTCATTTGTGCTTGAAATTTTGAGTTAAGCGGCATAGTGTCAATTCAGGAAAAAGAAAGGAGAAGGAGTCTTAATACCCTATCATTCGTCGGAGGATCGGGAACGCAGAGGGGAATCGTTCAAAAAGTCTTTCCCAGAAGGAGTGGAATGGGATGGTAATGGAATACGGCATGGTGACCGTGAGAGTTCCCCAGTCGCTTTCGTTGTTGTATGTGTCATAGATTTTCACTCGGATAATGTACGTCCCAGGTGATGACCAGCTATGGGATGTGACAAAGATAGTTCCATTTGGTTTGTTGCCGCCACTACAGGTCCAGCAGATATACGTGTAATTTCCCGCTCCTGTTCCACCCCATTCGATACTGATTGCGGTCAGATGAAAGGGGTGGATAGCCTTGATGGGCTGTGGAGGGTGCTGATCTGATATTGGAACGCGCTGGTGAGCGTTTGGTGGTCCAGGCGAAGAAACGAAAGAAAACCACAGGGAACAAGGCGGTCATGGAGGTTCATGCTGCCTGCGGATATTATGGGGGGAATCGAGCAATCGTCATCACAAGTACCAAATTTAGCAAACCTGCGTTGGAACTGGCGGCACGATTGAATGTGGAATGCTGGGATTGGAACCGGCTTCTTGCAGAAATGAACACCGGTAAAATGAACCATCCTGTTCAATAAGGTAATGATTCAGAGATGGTGGATGTCAGCTCGATACCAGATTCATAATTTAGCATTAGATATTTACAATAGTAATTATTCTTCGTGCAATAACGATGATGAAGATAACCAGAAACGCGATGACGAATACATTGATTTTTTGTTTTAGCCGAGATGAGATGTAATCGGTGGAAAACACTTTCATCAGGAGGATCCCGAGGTACACAAAGATGAAGAAGATGTCGATGTCATTCACACCGGTCACGACATAGATGAGAATTATCCAGAGGATGAGGATAAGTGCGATTTTTTCAGCGACA
>DATLAF010000104.1:0-4501 GCA_035527635.1 Thermoplasmatota archaeon
TGCTAGCGACAGGGATAACACCCTCTGGTCCGATCCACATTGGAAACATGCGAGAGATCCTCACCACCGATGCGGTGTACCGATGTCTCGTCGAAAAAGGTGGTGATGCAGAATTCATCTACATCTGTGACGACTACGATCCACTCCGAAAAGTATACCCGCATCTACCCTCGTCATATGAACACTATGTCGGAAAACCTCTCTCTGAGATTCCCTGCCCGTGTGGAAAACATACGAGCTACGCAGATCATTATTTAGCCTCATTTTTAGGTTCATTACATAAGATTGGGGTGAACCCACGGGTCTACCGCGCCAGTGAAATGTACAATAATGGCGAATACAACGAATCCATTCAAATCGCACTTGAAAACACCGATAAAATCAGAACTATCCTTGAGACACTTTCTGGTAGAAAGATGCCGAAGGACTGGTTACCCTATAATGTGAAATGTGAAACCTGTGGCCGGCTATCAACGACCCATCCAGGCTTGTACGAATATCCCCTGGTTGAGTACACCTGTGAATGCGGATATGGTGGGGAGGTCGATATCAGGAAAGGTGGACAAGGCAAACTCCCCTGGCGGGTGGACTGGCCAGCACGCTGGAGGATGCTAGGGGTTACCTTTGAACCCTGTGGGAAAGACCATGCAACCGTCGGAGGCACTCGAGAGACAGGGGCAAAGATCTCCGAAGAAGTATACGGATATCCCCCTCCAGGATTACTCGTCTATGAGTTCATCCTGTTAAAAGGAATGGGTGCGATGCATAGCTCGAAAGGCACCGCAGTAAGCGGTGAGGAAATGCTGCAAATGACACCCCCTGAGGTACTCCGGTTTTTAATCATGAGAAACCAACCGAATCGACATATTGTTTTTGACTCTGGCCGGGGGTTACTGACGTTGGTTGATGAGTACGACAAAGAAGAAGAGGTCTATTTTGGTCAAGAAGCAGAAATCAAAGGAATGAAGGAATTCAAAAAAATCTATGAGTTATCACAACCCTATCATATCCCAAAGACTATGCCGCTGCATCTCCCCTATCGACATATGGTGACCTTAAACCAAATCGCGAAAACATGGCCTGATGTAAAAGAGATCCTGATGCGAAACGAACAACTCCCAAAAAAATTAAAGAAAGAAGACGAAGAACACCTGCAGCAACGTGCAGAACATGTCCGGTATTGGCTTGCCAACTTTGCACCCGACGACGTCAAATTCGAAGTCAAAGAAACACTTCCGAACATCACCCTGACAAAGGAACAACAGATAGTTCTATCAATTTTTAAAGAAAAAATACCTGATCTACGGTGGGAACCTGAGACGATCCACAATGCTATTTATCAGATTTCTGAAGAAAAAAAGATTCCTATTAAAACCGCATTCAGCGCGATGTATCAAATCATCCTTGGAGCGGAAAAAGGACCACGTGCTGGTTTCTTTTTATCAAACCTGCCGAAGCAATTTGTCCTCAAACGAGTGACAGAAGCAATTAAATAAGGCAGGGACTTTTTGCGTTTTTACCATGAACATCTATGTCGAGACCTACGGGTGTACTGCAAACAAGAGCGATGAACGGTTACTCATGGGTCTGTTGAGATATGAAGGTCATCAGATAGTTGAGAATCTCACAGACGCTGATGTGCTTGTACTGCTCACCTGCACGGTTATAGGAACAACTGAACAGCGCATGCTATCCCGTTTAAAGGTTTTTCAAAAGACACATAAAAAGATCATCGTAACCGGATGTATGGCCGTTGTTCAAACAGATCTCATCACCGCGGTTGCTCCCCATGTAATGATGCTTCCTACCCACCATATACAGTACATTAATAATATAATACAAGGGAACAAACCTGCTTTTATTGAAATGAAGAAAACAGCGCTTCCAAAATATTATGATACGATGATGGCACCAATTATGATTGCAGAAGGCTGCAGGCTTTGTTGTACGTATTGTATCACACAGTTTACCCGTGGATCCTTACGAAGCTTTCCTCTTCAAGAGATTGTTGAGGATGTCAGATCCGCAATCAAACAAGGATGCAAAGAAATACAACTCACCGCACAAGACACCGCGTCCTATGGTCTTGATACCGGGACAAATCTCGGCGCGTTACTCACGCAGATCTGTGCTCTCGAAGGGGTGTTTCGAATTCGTGTGGGAATGATGAACCCTTTAACATTGAAAAAGAACATCGATACGATTCTTCTGGCATACCAGCATCATAAAATCTACAAATTCCTTCATGTACCAGTACAGTCAGGTGATGACGAAATTTTGAAAAAAATGAACCGAGGGTACACAGTCAAGGATTTTACAGATCTTGTTCAACGATTTCGAAAAGCAATCCCAACACTTACACTTTCCACTGATGTGATTATCGGTTTTCCTACAGAAACACAGGAACAATTCAACCGGACACTCACGTTGTTAAAAAAGATAAAACCAGATATCATCAACATCACAAGGTTTTCCGCTCGCCCGCTTACTATAGCGAAAAAAATGAAAGGCCGCGTACCTACTGATATCGTAAAACAACGGTCAAGACAAACCACAGAAATCTGCTCAACGCTTTCCCTTGGAAAAAATAAAAAACACCTTAGAAAAACCTCTGTAGTGTTGGTGACTGAGAAAGGGAAAAAAAAGACGTTCACAGGACGAACAGAGAACTACAAACAAGTTGTTCTCAGAGAACAAGTCTGCCTTGGAGCGCTTGTTTCTGTAAAAATAATTGATGCAACACCAACCTATCTTGTCGGAAAACTTATATAATGTTCATATGTTTGTCGGATTCGTGGTTTGAGGATGATACGGGTAGCGATTAACGGTTTTGGGAGAATAGGGAGAAACGTACTACGATCTGCATTACAACACTCCCAGTACGGAAAGAAATTTGAAATTGTTGCAGTCAATGACCTCGGGAACACTGAGATCCTTGCCCACCTTCTTAAATATGATTCAATCTACGGTAAATTCTGTGGGGAAGTTGCGACAAAACCAGAAGGTGTCGAAGTAAATGGTCATCTCATCGCCTTCTTCTCTGAAGTCAACCCTTCAAACCTCCCATGGGGAAAACTTGACATCGACGTCGTCATCGAATCAACAGGTGTCTTCCGCACCCGTGATGGCGCTAGCAAACATTTAGAGGCTGGAGCAAAAAAAGTAATCATCTCTGCCCCAGGAAAAGACCCTGACCTTACCATCGTTTTAGGGGTCAATGAAAAGATGTACGATCCGGATAAACACCATATCATTTCAATGGCGTCATGTACTACCAATAGTCTGGCACCACCCGTGAAGGTGCTACATGAAACATTCGGGGTAGAACAAGGGTTTATGACCACGGTGCACTCCTATACTGGTGATCAACGTATCCTTGATTTCCCCCATAAAGACCTGCGAAGGGCGCGAGCTGCCGCAGTATCGATTATTCCAACCACCACCGGGGCAGCAAAGGCAGTAGCATTGGTCATACCAGATTTAAAAGGAAAAATCGATGGCATTGCACTCAGAGTTCCAACGCCTGATGGATCCATAACAGATTTTGCCTGCGTTCTAAAAACACCTGCGACCATCTCAGAGATAAATAACGCATTCAGACACGCAGCACAGACCACCTTAAAGGGGATATTGCAATACACCGAGGAACCACTTGTCTCCGTTGATATCGTTGGCAACTCCCACTCAGCGATTATCGATGGACTCATGACAAAGATGATTGGAGAAAAAGGAACCCTTGCCAAGATATTCTCCTGGTACGATAACGAATGGGGGTACTCCTGCCGGATTGTCGATTTGATATACTACATATTCAATGAACAGATGGTTCCTGTAGAAACATACAAAAACTAACAATTCCACTCAAGGAACCCATCATTTTTTTTCTTTTCAGAACAAAAACTATATCTTTAAATAAAAACACCTGATATGGGAGATTAGAGGAGGTTTTACACCATGAAAGACTATGACACCTTAGATGATTTTGATGTAGAAAATAAAACCGTTTTACTCCGAGTAGATTTCAACATGCCACTGGATAAAAAAACACTTGACATCATGGATGATACCAGGATTCGACTGGCGTTACCAACAATTAAAGAACTGATCGATAAAAAAGCAAAAATCGTTCTTCTCGCCCATCAAGGAAAACAAGGCAGCTGGGATTTTACTTCAATGCAGAAACATGCACAAATGTTGCAACAATTACTTGGAAAAAACGTCACCTTCGTTGATGACGTCTTTGGGGAAAAGGCAAAACAAGCAATTACAGCGATGAAACCTGGCGCACTCGTTTTTCTTGATAATGTTCGGAAATACCCTGGGGAAACTGAGAAAAAAAAACCAGAGGAACACGCGCATTCCGAACTTGTCAGAGCTCTTGCCCCCCTTGTTGATTTCTATGTCAATGATGCCTTTGCTGCGGCACATCGAGGGCAATGTTCACTGACAGGATTTACAGCTGTGCTTCCCTCCGCTGCAGGGCGACTGATGGAAAAAGAAC
>DATLAF010000105.1:0-6977 GCA_035527635.1 Thermoplasmatota archaeon
TTCATCGTCCTGGCAGGAGATAACATCATTGACCCAGGAAGCATCGCAAAACTCATAAAAGACCATTCAGAATATTCACTGTTAATCAAAGAACACCCACATACATCAAAATATGGGGTCGTATATGTCGAAAATCGAAATATCAGTAAAATCGTAGAAAAACCAAAAGAAGACGTCGGCAAATTTATCTCAACAGGGATCTACAAACTCCCCAGCTCCGTCTTTACAGATATCGAACAATGCTACTCACAGGGAGTGTACGCGCTATCATCCGTCATCCAATACCTGGTTGACAAAGGAAAACATATCAACACCATCCTTGCGAAATCATGGATGGACATCGTCTACCCATGGGACCTTATCACCGTCAACGAAACGATGATACAAGCAACAAGCGAATCAACCAGCGGCACCATCGAAAAAGGCGTCACCATAAAAGGCCCAGTCTCTGTAGGAAAAGACACGAAAATCTACGCAGGCTGCTACATCGTCGGACCCGTAGTCATCGGCGACAGCTGTGAAATAGGACCCAATGCGTGCATCTTCCCTTCCACTAGCATTGGGAACAACACCGTCATCCACCCATTTAGTGAAATACGAAGTAGTGTTATTATGAATGATGTTCACATCGCATCCACCTCAAATATCTCCCATTCAGTGATCGGCAAAGGATGCATCATCGGAGATGGTTTCTCAACTATAACAGGGAAAACGATAATTGAGATCGACAATGAGTTTAAAAGAATGGGTTCCCCGATAGGAGCCATGGTTGGGGAAGATTGCATTATCGAAAGCCACGTCGTCGTTGATGCTGGAAAAATCATCGGGAGAAAATGCACAATCAGCCCCATGAAACATATCAGAAAAAACATTCCAAGTGAAAGTAAAGTGATGTAACGTGTGTGGAATCATAGGGTATGTAGGATTTCGGGACGCGCGAACCGTCTTACTTGAAGCATTAAAGCGTCTTGATTACCGAGGATATGATTCATCAGGTGTGGCCATCATCGATAAAAAGTTAAAAGTATACAAGGAAGTCGGTGAGATAGCAAACGTAGAAAAACAAATCCCCCTCTTGAAAGGAACCACAGGGATTGGCCATACACGATGGGCGACCCATGGGTGTGTGACGAAAGAAAATGCTCATCCTCATCTCAGTTGTGATAAAAAAATCGCTATCGTTCATAACGGAATCATCGAGAACTTCACCAAACTCAAAGAAGAATTAAAAAAGAAAGGGCATACCTTCACCTCCCAAACAGACTCAGAAGTAATCGTTCATCTCATTGACGAGGTATACAAAGGAAACCTCGAGGAAGCAGTGATGGCTTCGGTAAAAAAAATAAAAGGTTCCTACGCGATAGTTGCTGTCAGTCAAGACGAACCAGGAAAAATCGTTGGTATACGAAATGAAAGCCCGCTGGTCATAGGTGTGGGGGATAGTGAAAATTTTCTTGCCTCAGACATCACCGCATTTCTAAAATACACCAAACGGGTGATGTTTCTTAACGACGGAGAACTCTGTGTGATCACTACACAATCCATTAATGTTTTTGATAAGAACAAGAAACTGGTCAGAAAGAAGGAAGAGCTCATCACCTGGGATATGAAAGATGCGGAGAAATCAGGCTTCCCACATTTCATGTTAAAGGAAATCTATGACCAACCTGAGACTGTTCACCATGTCCTGAGAGGACGCATCTCAGAAATCGAAGAAACGATCACGTTCCCTGAAAAGGTTGAAAAACTTCTCAATACTGAAATAAATTCTATTCACATCGTTGCTTGCGGCACCTCATTTTATGCAGGTCTGGTTGGAAAATACTTAATCGAACAATTGACAAATATACCGGTGTTTGTGGAACTTGCCTCAGAGTATCGGTATTTTGGTTCACGAAATGAATCCTCCCTTGTTATTGCGATCACCCAGTCTGGTGAGACCGCAGATACCCTTGCTGCTCTGCGAGAAGCACAGCTGTCTGGGTGTAAAACACTTGTCGTGACCAATGTGATTGGCAGCACCGCAACCCGTATCTCTGATGGATACATCCTGCAACAGTCAGGCCCCGAGATCGGTGTTGCTGCAACGAAGACATTCACCTCACAAATCATTGTTCTTTTCCTTATTGCCCTTAAAATCGCTCTTCTTCAAAGGAAGCTTGGGTCCGATGAGTTGTACAATTACATCTTTCATATGAAAGAGCTCCCACGGGATGTCAGAGATGTCCTTGAGCGGAGCGACGACATCATCGCTATCGCAAAAAACCTTAAAGATACCACATCCGTATTTTTCATTGGAAGGGGCATCAACTACCCACTCTCCCTTGAAGGAGCGTTGAAGTTAAAAGAAATTTCCTATATCCATGCAGAAGGGTTTGCTGCTGGGGAGTTGAAACATGGGCCGTTCGCGCTGCTGACAAAAGATACTCCAGTTATCGCCATCGTCACTCAAGACGAAACCTATGAAAAAATCCTTGCGAACATCGGGGAAATAAAAGCACGAGGATCAAGAGTCATCGCTATTGCAGAAGACAGTGATACAGAAATCCAAAACCATGCTGATTTTGTACTCCGGTTCCCTGCAAGCGCTCATGTGCTCCCCTGCATCGCTATCACCGTTGTTCTTCAATTACTTGCGTATCATGTTGCTCACCTCCGAAAATGTCCGATTGATAAACCGAGAAACCTAGCAAAATCAGTAACCGTTGAATAAGGAGAAAAAAACCATGAAATGCGTAATTCTTGCTGCAGGTGAAGGAAACCGGATGCATCCTCTTACCTACACAAGACCAAAGGTGATGCTACCCATCGCAGGCAAACCACTGCTTGAATGGAATCTGTTAAACGCTCGTGCCGCTGGTTTGAAAGAGTTCATTTTTGTCGTCAGCTATAAAAGCGAGATGGTACGAGACTATTTCGGGGATGGGAAACCCTGGAACATTAAGATACGCTATGTAAATCAAGGCAAAGCAATGGGAACGGCACATGCTATCGGTACTATCGAACCATTTGTGAGTGACTGTATCGTCCTCTGTGGTGATACAATTTTTGGTACTAACGACATCAAACAAATCGCAAAGAAGGGAACCAAGATTGGATTAGTAAGAATTGAGAACCCAACAGAGTATGGTATTGTAGAACTCAAGAAAAACAATGTTGTAAAAATCTCTGAAAAAATGGACCATCCATCCTCCAACATCATCAACGCAGGCATTTACCATTTTGACAAGCATATCTTTAACTATATCCATAAGACAGAAAAATCACTGAGAGGTGAATATGAAATTACTGATTCGATTAACATGCTAATTACTAAAGAACCAATGCAAGGGGTTTTTCTCAAAGAATGGCGAGACGTTGTGTATCCCTGGCATCTGCTTGATGCAAACGAGGAGCTGTTAAAGAAGATGAAGACTAAAATCCAGGGGACCGTTGAGAAGAACGTGACCGTGAAAGGAACCATTGTGGTGGGGAAAGATACGGTGATCCGTGCAGGTACCTACATTGAAGGCCCGGTAGTAATCGGTACGAAGAGTAAAATCGGACCGAACTGCTATCTGAGACCGTATACCACTATTGGGAATAACTGCCATGTTGGAAACGCCTGCGAAGTGAAAAACTCTATTATTATGGACTATAGTAATGTTCCGCATCTCAATTATATAGGGGACTCCATCATTGGACAGCACTGCAATCTTGGAGCAGGAACCACGGTTGCGAACCTCAAATTTAATAAAAACAATATATCAGTCATACAGAATGGAAAGAAAATTGACTCAAAACGACGAAAACTTGGAATGGTCATGGGCGATAATGTTCAAACCGGGATTAACTCTATAATAAACGTTGGAACAATGATTGGTAACGAGGTGTTTATCGGACCTGGTGGATTTGCGAAAAATGAGATTAAACCGTTCGCACGAATCCTATAAAAAAAACAAGTTCTTTTTCTCCATTTTCTCCATTTATTTAATATATACCCTTGGTACTATCGCTTTTTTAACATGTCGGTCATTGCAAGAAAATCATTTCTGATAACTGTCTCAAAAGTTATTGCTCAATTTATCGGTTGGATAGGATTAGCAGTGTTAGCAAAACTCTGGGGGGGGTTTGCCCCAGAAGCTATTGGGATTATTGGTTTTGCAATGTCATTTATTGCGATGTTTGACCTCATCGCGGATCTTGGATTTTATCAAGCTCATGTAAAAAAGGTATCGGAAGGAAAAGATCTAGGGACTTGCATTGGTACTTTTGCTGCGATTAAAATATTGTTAACTTCTTTGATGGTCGGAGTAGTTCTTCTATCTATTTTCATCTGGAAAAACATATTTCAATATAAGTTCTATGATGCCACAACAGAATCAGTTGTGTACGTTGTTTTAGTATACTATGTATTGGCAGACTTAGCACAAATAGCGACAGTGACCTTTGAAGCAAAAAAAGAAATAGCCAAGCGAGAACTCACCTATATCTTCGAAACGATAAAAACACCACTGATGATCCTCGTCGCAGTCGCAGGTGTCGGAACCATGGCGACCATCCAACCTGCAATCCCATGGCCTGATTTCCTAAGTCCACTTCAGAACTTCCTGGCAAACCACGCTATTGGTTCTCTGGCGATGACCTATGTGTTTGCAATTCTTGCATCATTTGTTGTGGGTCTTTGGTTATTAAGAAAATATCCTATTAAAAAACCAAGCTGGGAACTAGGAAAAGAGTATGCGGCTTTTGCTTTACCGATTATGTTAATATCAGTCATCGGTGTGATTTCTGTAAATATTGATAAAATCATGCTTGGGTTCTTCTGGACATCGGTAGAGGTTGGTTACTTTTTTTCGATGCAACAAATCATGCAGATGTTAATGATTCTCCATATCGCTGTGGGAACCGTTCTGTTTCCGACGTTTTCAGAGTATCATACCAAAAAAGATTTTCAGAAAATCATTGATGCAGCAGGTGCTTCAGAGCGATATATTTCAATGGTGATGGTACCACCAGTTGTTGTATTCATCGTGTTTGCTAACCCAGTTATTGGTACTATTTTAAGCGATGCTTTTTACCCTGCAGCATCCACTCTTATTGTGCTTTCCATCTATGTATATATATTAAGTTTGACGAGACCATGTTTTGCATTATGTAGTGGGATTAATAAACCGATTATTGGAGCAAAAATCGGAGCTGTTATGTGTTGTATCAATATTGGATTAAATTTTTTACTTATACCAAAAAACGGATTGCTTTCTTGGGCTGGCATCAACGGCCCGTTGGGAGCGGCCGTTTCTACCATCATCTCGGGTTCCATTGGTTTTGTTTGGTTCAAAATTACTGTAAAAAAATTGATAGGCGTAAAAATTATATCTAGACATATCCCACGTCATATTTTTGCAGGTTTTGTGATGGCTTTGGTATTGTATTTTTCGAGTTTTTCCATTCTAACGATTCGATGGTACCTGCTTATTGTCTTCTCGTTTATAGGACTAGCTGTCTATCTTGGAGTTTTATATATACTGAAAGAATTTAATAAAAAGGACTTAAGATTATTCCTTAATATATTACAACCAAAAGAAATGGTAAATTACATTAAATCTGAATTAAAAGAGGAAAAAGAAATCATTGAAAAGAAATAAGTCAGAATAATTAATCTTTTATCGTTCTACATAATTATAAAAATATAAAATAATAAAACTGATTAAAAAAATGGATGATTATTATATATTCTTTAGTTGTTTTTCCATTTTAATTTCATTTTTCTCAGGAATTTCACCGGTGATGGTAAAGCCTATTGCTTTATACATTTGAAACGCAAAAGTATTATTTTTAT
Source organism: Thermoplasmatota archaeon (assembly GCA_035527635.1). Lineage (GTDB taxonomy): Archaea > Thermoplasmatota > E2 > DHVEG-1 > DHVEG-1 > SM1-50. Next base: position 5,822 of record DATLAF010000105.1, read on the forward strand.
GAACTTTTAAAATGATTTTTTCATATCTGAGTTCCCCAGCTTCCTTAACAGTCCATGCGGTAAGCATCGATCCATAACCCATTCCATCATATCCCCTGCGTATGCAGCATCCGAAGCTTGGTATTTTATAACCAAATAATCGTAGCATAGAATATCCAATAATTTTCCCATTAAGTATCATGATAAAATAATGGTCCTTTCCTGATGTACATATCCTGGTAATCGTTTTTTTATCAAACGGATGGGGATGAAAAAATTTTTTTGCATCAGGTGTTAATTCATTTAACATTGTATATAAATCATCAATGTCATTTTCGTTTACTGATCGAAAATTGATACTGTTTTTCTGTTGTTTCATTTAAATTCCTAAGCGAGAAATGAATTCACTTCTTTAATAACATAATCTTGTTGTTCTCTAGTCAAACTATGAAAAAGGGGTAGCGAAAGAACTCGGCTTGCTGCTTCTTTTGATTTTGGAAAAACATCAGTGCTATATTTTCTAAGGATAGGCTGGTCGTTTACTGGTGTGGGATAATTAATACGAGTTTCTATGCTATTTTTCTTTAGATGTTCATTGAGTTTTTCACGTTTATTGGTCAATATAAGGAAGAGAAAATAACTGTTTTTTGTTTGTTCTAATTCTTTTGGATACTCAACATTTTTAAGATTTTCTTTATAATAAATTACTTTTTCTTTTCGCTGCCGTAATGTTTTTTTAAATCGCCCAATCTGAGCAGTTCCCATTGCAGCAATGACATCAATCATCCGATAGTTGTTTCCAAGATAAGAATGGAGATATCTTGATGTCTGTCCTTGATTGCGTAGAATCTGGGCTTTTTCATATAATCTTTTATCATCGGTAAAGACCATTCCTCCTTCAATCGTAGTGATGATTTTCGCTGCATGAAAACTTGTTGTATTGATAAGTCCATGCGTGCAACACTTTTTTTTATGATATTCACACCCAAAGGATTGAGCGCCATCGACAACCAAAGGTATATTATATTTTTTTGAAATTCGTAGTATCTCTGAATAATTTGAAACATTACCACCAAAATCTATATTCATAATTGCTTTCGTTTGGTCTGTTATTTTTTCTTCGATGAGATTCGGATCAATATTCAATGTATCATCAATATCGACAAATACTGGTGTA
>DATLAF010000106.1:0-23399 GCA_035527635.1 Thermoplasmatota archaeon
AAAAACAAGAACGACTCGGTTGTCGCAATGACCGTCGTTGAGATCACAGGATCCTTGTTCACCATCACAGAGAACGGGTTTGGGAAACGATCCCCTATCGACGAATACCGGATGACTCATCGAGGAAGCAAAGGAGTACGAACGATTGTGACAAATGAACGGAATGGAAACGTTGTGTTCGTCAGTCAGGTTTCCGATAAGTATGAACTTATCATTACGACAGAGCATGGAATGACCGTCCGTATCCCTGTGCGAGACATCAGAGAGCAGGGAAGAAACACGATGGGCGTCCGTATCATGCGACTCAATGAAGGAGATAAGGTTGTGTCCGTGACACAGGTCCTTGCTGAACCCCCCGAAGGGGAGGGAAGAGATGAGTCAATTGAGTCTCTGCCCATCGGTATCACTGAAGAAAAACCAGCAGTAGAGGAAAGAGACCAACCGTTCGTGAAACGAACTGAACCAGGCGCAGAGGAAAAGATAGCATCAGTCTCATCAGAACTTATCAAGCCAGAGGAAAAACCCATTTCACCTGTGATAGCGAAAAAAATCCTTACGCCAAAGAAAACGACGATAAAACAGACCAAGAAGAAAGAAAAACCTAAAACAGAACCGAAGAAAAAACCAGTGAAAATAAAGAAATTAAAAGTAAGACCTGCGAAGAAAGCGAAAAAAATAATCCTGAAACCAAAAAAATCAAAAAAAGTAAAACAAAGACCAGCTAAGCCAAAAAAAGGGAAGAAAACATCGATGAAAAAACCCGGGGCGAAGAAAACACAGAAACGGAGAAAATAACTTAGTCTGCCTTTTTCTTTTTCTTCGGACATTCGGAGTTGATGCACAAGTCCCAAGGCCGTCGTCCTTTCATTTTAACTTGAACGATTGGGGTATTACAGGCATCGCATAGTTTCGTCGTCATCGTCAAACCACCTTGCTGAGGAAGTGAATAGGTATTGTTACACTCAGGGTACCCGGTACAACCGACAAACCGTTTGGCATTCTTAGAAACACGTACGACCATCGATTTACCGCATTTCGGGCAGGGACCAATGTTGTTCTGTGCTTTGACTGCATTGTTGATGTTTTCCTTGATTTTTTCTTTCTCAGGTTCAAGTTCTTCCATAACCTTTGTAAGCATCAGTCGAGATTCTCTCACTGTTTCTTCCAGCGTCTTTTTCCCTTCTGCGATATCATTCATATCTGCTTCTAAGACAGCAGTCATCTTTGGTTTAACAACATCACAGTTTACCAACGCATCTACGACTGCGATAGCAATCGATGTCGGAACCGGTGTTCTTCCAGTGACATATTTACGGCCATACAATTTGCTGATGATTTCATGACGAGTGGATTTCGTCCCCAAGGAGAGCTGCTCCATCTTTGCAATCAATGCTCCTTCTGTGTATCGTTGAGGTGGTTTTGTGGTCTCTTCCTTTACTGAAACCGCGACAACATCGAGTTTTTCGCCTTCAACAAGCTCCGGAAGTGCCTTCTTTTTATCCTTAAAGTATGGATAGAGCTGTTTCCAATTTGGCTCGACGAGTCGGTATCCACTTGTGATGAACTTTTCTCCAGAGATATCGAACCATACATCTGTCGTTTCGGAAATAGCGTCCTTTGCAAGTGTTGCAAAAAACCTTCGACAGATAAGCTCATAGATTTTACTTTGATCAGCACCGAGGTTTTTTGACGGAGCATCCACAGGGTGAATCGGTGGATGATCAGTCGTCTGCTGTTTTCCTCTGGTCGGGTAGCTTCGTCCATTTGTTTGAACTTCTTGTACTTCTTTAGAGAAATGAGCAGTGGATAATTTCTGTAAAATACCATTAATATTCAGCGACGGTGGATAAACCGTGTTATCTGTTCGAGGGTACGACGTCAACCCCATCATATACAGTTCTTCGGCAATGCTCATTGCTTTTGCTGCGGAAAAACCGATAAATGAGGCTGCTTGTATAAACGTTGTCGTGTTAAATGGCGCTGGAGGGATCTCGTTGTTTATAATTTTTTTTACTTCTTTGACAAGTGATACTTTGCTATCCTTGATCTTCGCATATATCTCTTGAGCGGGTTGTTCATCCCGAAATACGCCGTGCTCATGCGTCGAATTTATCGGTTTGTCTTTCATGAGTTGTGCGATAAGTGTCCAGTATGGCTTTGGGATAAAATTCTTAATTTCTTTCTCTCGTTCAACTAGGATTGCAAGGGTCGGTGATTGCACCCGTCCAATGGAAAGAAAATCTCGCCCAAGTCGACGAGAGGTCAATGAGATAAATCGTGTTAAGACCGCACCCCACACCAAGTCAATAGCCTGACGTGCTTCACCTGCGCTGGAGAGATTATAGTCCACCTCTGTAAGATTGTCAAATGCGGTGTTAATCTCAAAGGGTGTAATCGCGCTGTATCTGGCTCGTTTTATTTGTATGATGTTTTGGTTATAACTTTTCAGAAGGTTGACGACTTCAACACCAATGAGTTCCCCTTCCCTATCGAAATCAGTTGCGACGATGAGAGAAGGGGTATCTTTTACAAGAGTTTGTAACGCAGAGGCGATTCCTTTTTCACTTACGTTTTTACAGGGCTCCACCTCGATAAGTTTATAAGGAGGGATCGTTGTCCATTGATTAAAGCCACTTGGGTAGTCAAGGTTAATAATGTGGCCTTTTAACCCGATGACGTTCCAAGGTTCATTGTCTTTTGTAAAGGAATACACTGGGATTTTTCCTAGGTGATTACTTTTTACCTTACCACCGGAAAGAATATATGCGATTCTTCTCGCAGCAATGTTTTTCTCACAAATCACTAATTTCATGGTCGTTCCTAGTTTGAGAACTCAACATTAGGACGGGATATAATTAGTTTACGATAGCAGAAAATAGTAGGTTGAAACTATTTATATGGTCCGAGTATTTCCTGATGTGAGACTATGAAAATTCAAATCATCATGGGGTCATCTTCTGATATGCCCGTCGCGGAGAAAGCCAAAACCATCCTGGAGGAATTTGGGATTCCCTACGATATAAAAGTTGCATCTGCACATCGAACACCAGAACTCCTTAAAACAATCGTTGAAAAAAACGATGCAGATCTATTTATCGGGATCGCTGGCCTTTCCGCTGCATTACCCGGGACCATCGCGGCCCATACAATTAAACCAGTGATAGGGGTTCCGGTGAGTGGAAAGGTCAATCTCGATGCTATTCTTTCCATCATTCAAATGCCACCAGGTATTCCTGTAGGAGCTGTCGGTCTAGATCGAGGCGAGAACGCAGCATTACTGGCAATTGAAATCCTTGCCGTGAGGGATACAAAATTAACAACAAAATTACAAAATTATAGGAAAAAAATGCAGGAGAAGGCACTATCAAAATAGAGGCTTACTAGATGTTTAACGCAGAGAAATTCGTTGAAAAAACAATTTCAAATCTTCAGAAAGAAATCAAGGGCAAAGCGTTGATTGCATTCTCTGGTGGGGTCGACAGCACGGTATGTGCCGCTTTAGCAAACAAGGCTATCGGGAAACAGTTAATCGCTGTCCATGTCAACACAGGGTACATGCGAAAGAACGAACCTGAACAAGTGAAGCACATGATGGAGGATCTGTTGTTAAATTATCGTTTCGTTACTGCAAGTAATGAGTATTTTCTTGCTTTAAAAGGGGTGGAAGACCCAGAGAAGAAACGTAAAATTATCGGTGAAAAGTTCATCAGAATTTTTGAAAAAGTCGCCCGAGAGGAAAACATCGATTACCTCGTGCAGGGGACGATTGCACCGGACTGGATTGAATCCGGTGGAGGTTTACGTGATACCATTAAATCTCATCATAATGTCGGTGGGTTACCACGGGATATGAAATTGAAACTCGTTGAACCGCTTCGTGATCTGTATAAGGACGAGGTGCGGAAAGTCGCTCGCGCTCTGCAGTTAAGTGTTTCAGAACGTCAGCCGTTCCCTGGCCCAGGGCTTGCTATTCGCATCATCGGTGAAGCGACACCGGAACGTACGGAACTTGTACGAGAAGCATGTGATATTGTTGAAAAAGAAATCGAACGAGCATCGGAACAAAAACCCATGGAACGTCCGTGGCAATATTTTGCGGTGCTGATCCCTATAAAAACCGTTGGAGTTCATGGCGATAAACGTGCCTACGGCAACACGATTGCGATCCGTGCGGTGCAGAGTGTTGATGCGATGACCTGCCATTATAGCACCATCCCTCATGATGTGCTTGATGCGATTTCAACGAAAATAACCAATACCCTAAAGGAGAATGTGACTCGTATTGTTTACGATGTGACCAACAAACCTCCGGGGACTGTTGAGTGGGAATGAACAGAATGGTACGAATCTACGTCATTGATAACGGCGGACAATGGACGCATCGTGAATGGCGGACTCTTCGTGACCTTGATGTTGAGACGAACATCGTACCCAACACAACACGTTTTAAGGATTTACAGAAAGAGAATATACAAGGGCTTGTTCTCTCTGGCGGGGCACCGCGAATAGGACTTGACAGCGCACTTGGGAACTGTGCGGAGTATCTGGATAATGCAGAGTTCCCGATTCTTGGGATATGCGCAGGTCATCAGTTCATGGCACGACATTTCGGTGGTGAGGTGAAACCATCGAAAATACCTGAGTTTGGGCAGGTTGAATTAACGCTTTGTAACACTAACGACCCTCTGTTTAAAGGTGTGGTTAAAAAATCGATTGTATGGGAATCTCACAACGACGAGGTGACTGTATTGCCAAAGGATTTTATTATTCTTGCAGAAAGCGAGAATTGCAAGACCCAAGCGATGCGACATAAAAAAAAACAGTTCTATGGTTTGCAATTTCATCCGGAGGTAGAGCATACACAATACGGAGATCAAATCTTTCAGAATTTTATTCACTTATGTGAACAGTAACGCACTATTTCTTTATTCTTCGTATACTACGGTATATCATTTCAATAAACACAATGAAAAGAAAGAAAAAAATCAATACCGCCAAGAAACTACCGATAATAAACAGGAGGAAAATTGAGAGTTCGTTTTGGTGGAAAAGATCATTGTTTGTACCAAAATAACTACTTCCGAACAGGATAACGAAGAAGACAAAGGACAGGACGACTGCTAGGGTAAATTCAAAGGAATAGTTCTTTTTTCCAGGACATCTAGGTGTCTTTTCTGTTTCACCTAAAAAATCTACAATCTTTTTTTTTTCTTTTGACTCTTCATCTGTTTCTTGTTCTTGGTTTTTTTGGTTTTCCTCTTCGGTTTGGGAATCTATTTGTTTTTTCTGATGAGATAGTGCTTCGAGGAATTTTTTATATTCTGATTCAGATTCAAAGAGAAGAGACGCTCCTTGGTAACCGCATTGCTTGCAGACCTCTTTCCATGAGGACAATCCAGAGATGATGCCGTCACCAAGAGTTCCTATACCTATATTTTTACTTCCACAAATCGGACAGGCTGTAATTTGCATTGTATCCACCATCAATTATTTCCATCGTTTGAACAAAGCGTGTTGGAGACCGAGTTGATCAAAGACTTTCCCAACCATGAAATCAACGAGATCTTCAATTCGCTCTGGTTTATGATAAAATGCAGGCATTGCAGGAACAATAATCGCTCCGCTTTCTTTTGCCGCAAGCATGTTTTTAATCCCTGGTAAATCAAGTGGTGTTTCTCTGAGAACCAGGATTAACCTTCTTCCTTCCTTTAAGCAGCAGCTCGCTGCCCGTGATGTCAGCGTATCTCCAAATCCGTTCGCAACAGAAGACAGTGTCTTCATGCTGCAAGGGATAATAATCATACCGTCCAGAAGGAATGAGCCGCTTGCTGGGCCAGCATATAAATCATCGTTGTCGTAGACGACGTTTGCTTTTGTTTTAATGATCGCATGCGTATATGTGGTTTCGTGTTGAATGATTTTTTTTGCTCCTTCGGAAACGACAAGATGTATCTCATGTTTGGCTTTGTTTAATTCTTCTAGTAAACGGATCCCGTAAATGCTGCCGGAAGCGCCTCCGATGCTAACGAAATATCTCATTTTTATAATCCCTCTATGACTGTTATAATATTGGTAAGTGTTGTTTTGAAATCCTTATCTTTTTCGATCGCAGTGCCTGTTATTATAATGTCTGCCCCAGCTTGTGCTTTTTCTTTAGCGGTGCCCGAATCGCGGATTCCGCCACCGACGATGAGAGGAATCGAAGTGTTTTTCTTCACCGCCCGAATCATCTCATTAGGGACAGGTGTTGGCGCTCCCGAACCAGCCTCTATATAGAAAAACTTCAGCCCAAGGTATTCCGCGGCAAGAGCATATCCCACTGCGGTTTGAGGATCATCCCGTTTAATGAGATCAGCTTCTCCGACACGTCCAGCGGTCATCCCTGGTTCTACAATCACGTACCCCATCGAGATCGGTTCAAGCCTGGAGTATTTGACAAACGGTGCTCCTTTGACATGCTCCCTGATGACGTAATTCAAATTATTAGAGTTAAGCAGGCTCATGAAGAAGACAGCATCGGCATACTTGCTGAGGAACTTGGCACCAGAGGGGAAAAGGATGACCGGGAGATCTGAGTTTTTTTTGATTGCTTGAACGGTCTCATCTACCTGTTTTTGGGACAGCAAGGTAGATCCTCCAACCATGATTGCGCTGCTTCCTGCGTCAGTAACTGTCTGTGCAATGTGCCCACAGCAACCTGTGGCGGTTGCTTATCCGGGTCAAGTAATGCAAAATGTAATTTCTTTTTCTGTGAAAGTGCAATAATTTTTTCTGCGATAGTCATTGAGGGGTTAAAGAACACCAGCTGTATTTATGTTTTATGCCTTAGGGAGAAGATCTGAGATTAACTTTTCCGAACAAGCAGCAATAACACTTGTTCTCTCTACTAAGTTTAATTTCATGTCAAGGTCGTCGCCGTTGATTGTTTTGACAAACCCTCCCGCCTCTCGAACAATCAAGGTTGATGCAGCGATGTCTACGACTCGAAGAATTTTTTTTCCAACGAAGTAGTAATCAAGAGCACTGATAGCCACCATGCACATCTCAAGAGATGCTGAACCCAATGAACGCACATTGCCTTTTTTTGATAACGAACCAGCTTTCGAGGTATGATTCTTGCCAAGGGAAATCGATGAAAGCAACTCAACAGAAGGCATTTCGCAGACTCGGATTGATGTGTTGTTGAGAAACGCACCATGATGTTTCTCTGCCGTAAATACATCCCCTGATGGTATGTTTTTTACGACACCGTATTCAATATCACTAATCTTTGATGTTCCGATAGCTAAAGAGACAGAGTAAAACGGAATGCCACGATACGCGTTGCGTGTGCCATCGACAGGGTCTAGAACGAATACGTACTTACCACCAAAATCAACGAATCCTTTCTCTTCGCTGAGGAGATTTACTTTTATCGCTGATTTTTCTAATATGTTCAGTGCCGCGTCCTCCGCGACTTTATCAATATAGGACGTTGGTGTGCCATCTGCGCCAATGCCGATGGTTTTCCCAAGTTTATAAAAATTATTTTTTGATTCCTTTTTTACCTCTCTGCTGATTTTTTCTACAACCGTATATGCAAGATGTTTGAGTTTTTCATCCATACATTAGCCCGTAATGTTGATCCCAAGATAGGCAAGCGCCCAACTGATATAAAGGGTGAGAAAAATCATTATCACAGCCGCGAGAATTAATCCTATGAAGATGACGAGAAGAGACCGGGAGAATTTTAAATTAAAAAGATAGGCAATCAATGCACCAGTCCATGCACCAGTGAACGGCACGGGTAATGCGACAAATGCAAATAAACCGAGATACTCGTACTTTTTGATACGGGCGTCTGCTTTCTTACGCGTCCGGGCAAATAACCAATCCATTATCTTTACCAAAAAGGGGTACTTTCGTAGAAATTTTTCAACATACCCAAAAAAGAGCAGGATAAACGGTATGGGTAATATGTTCCCTGCAATCGCAAGGGGGAACGCCTGCCACCATTCCCACCCATATTGGAGCATCGCAAACGGTATGATATATCGTGCTTCGAGCCAGGGTACCATAGAAAAAAAGAAGATTTGAAACCATTGGGGTAAGAAGTCAAGCATACATTACACTCCGGCACTCATACCAAATCCTTTCTTCACCAGTATTTGATGGTCTTCTATTACTTTTACCCCCCTAATGAATGTCATTGAAGGAAAAATCGCGGGAAATCCTTCAAACGGTGTCCATCCACATTTCGAATGCAGTTTTTCCGCGGTGATTGGCTCTGTTTTTTTCATATCAACGACAATGAAATCAGCATCTCGTCCAACCTCGATTTTTCCTTTAGGGATGTTCAGGAGCTGTGCAGGTCGTTCACAGAGCAGAGCTAAGAGAGTATCTAGATTGAGGTGCCCTTTTTTCATCGCGGAAAGCAACAGAGGATATTGGGTTTCAACTCCAGGTAGCCCTGAAGGTGCACTGTTAAAATCAACGTTTTTTTCTTCTTCGGTGTGCGGGGCGTGATCAGATTCGAAGATATCGATGAGCTTGTTATGGACGCCATACCAGAGGGTATCGCGATCGAAGCTCGATCGAATCGGAGGATTTACTTTATAGAATGTTTGTTTCGTGTTGAGGGCTTGAACATCAAAGTATAGATGATGCGGTGTAACCCCAACACTAATGTTGTTTGGTCTTTTGCGGATCATCTCAAAACCTTCACAGGAGGAGAGATGACAGATGTGAATTGGCGAGGAAAGACCATGAGAGTTGTTCAGTATATCCCTAAGTGCGGTTTCCTCGCATTCTGCAGATCGACATCGAAGATGATCAACAAGATTATTTTCTCGATCTTCATGTGTTTTTAAACAGTGCTCATCTTCTGCATGAAATAAGGTAATTTTCTTTGCTCGATTGGTTTCTAGTAATGCGACTCGAAGATTTTGGGTGCTGAGCCCCAGAGAGTTGGTGCTACCGCCTAAGAAAATTTTAAAACCACTGCAAAAAGGGGAGAGCTCTGCAAGTCGCCCGACGTTCTCATCGGTCACCGCGGCATATAATCCGAAATCAACGTAGCTTTTTTCTGAAGCAATCTGTGTCTTCTCTTTCAGTGTCTGTTTGCTTATGGTTTGAGGCTGGGTATTGGGCATGTCAAAGACACAGGAGATACCACCGAAAGCAGCTGCTTGTGATCCAGTTGAAAAATCTTCCTTATGGGTGAAACCAGGGTCGCGGAAATGAACATGTAGGTCTATACCGGTTGGGAGGATGAGGTGGTTGCCGACGTTGAGGGTGGGCTCTGTTGTAAGAGTTTTTTTTATGGCTACGATCTTTCCTTTTTCGATAGCAAGGCAGCCTTGTTCGAATGTTCCGTTGTGGTAAATTTTCCCTTCAATTGTGAGATCCATCAAGGCGTATCTCCTTTATTGGTCCATGTGGCTTTGTTTCGGTAAAGATCTGCCCTTGAAATTTTGAAATCTTCGTGGTTTTTTCAAACCATGCATCAGGGGGCAATCCCGCTTTCATGCAGGTATGTGAAATGAACTCTTCCTTGTCCCATGATTGTTCGACAGGAACTTGTGGGAGTAATAAACCTTTGTAATAGTTTTGTTCAACGATTAGTCCGTCTCTTCCAATGTCGATATGCGAAGGATAGTCTTTCGGTTCTTTGACAGTAATAATTTCTGGTTTTGTAAGTATGGTGACTTCTACGATAATTGTTTCAAGTTCTGTTTCTTTCAACGGTGGAAATCTCGGGTCTCGAGTGACTGATTGAGAGGACTGCAGAATTGCATCCTGCAAAGACATGACGGGCAGGGGGATACCGATACAGCCTCGTAACTCATGGTCTGGGTAGGTATGAAGGGTGACAAAAACTCCTTGTTTTTCATGAAACGAACGCCCGAGGTCTAGCGATGAGTTTTTTTTATGCAGTACATGCTCTTGGATTCTTTGACGTGCAAACTGAACAGCGTTCGTTCCTTCTTCAATACTCAACATCAGAGATAGTATAAAGAAAAGCATTAAATAAAATGTGGTGGAGAGGGAAAGAACCTCTCCTTTTCTTAGGGTGATTGTTCTCGTGTCAGCATAATGTCTAATACCCTTGGAGCGTCGCCATTATTAAATGTGATGCGCCCTCCGTAGCCGGTATATGTTATATTTTGTCCACTTTCACTGACCAGTTCCTCAACACTTACATTATATGACCCTGGTGTCAGTTCGACGGTGTATATTCCATTCTTATCTGTTTTAATGCTCTTTGTTATCGCCGTGTTGTTCGCAATACCTAAATCCTTTGTGAAGAATATTGTCATGTTGGCTTTCCCGGTAATATTGTAGATTGTGCTTCCGCTGACGGTGATCGATACTTTGGTTACCGCAATGTCATAGGATATAGTTCCTTCTCCAACTGATATCGATAGTTTACCGGTAAATGTGTATACTGTGGTTACTCCCTCTGTTTTTTTAACGGTGACATTATAGGTTCCCGGTGTCAGTTCTGCTTCATAGAATCCTTGGTCATCGGATGTCGCAGCAACTTGTGCTTTTGCGGTGTTGTTTTTAACGGTTTTGTCCGGGGCGAATGTCACGGGGATCCCATTGGTTTTGACTGTATTGTAGACCGTATACCCGTTTACAAGAACAGGTGCGTAGGTTAGCGAGATATTGACCCAGGAGGTTCTGTTAGCGGCAAGGGTGATGGTTTGTTCTGTTAAATAATCAAGGTTTCCTGTGCTTGCATTTACCTTTGTCGCATTTATGGTGTAATCTCCAGGAATTAACGAGGGGAATGAATAGGCCCCTGAGATACCTGTGGTAACATTGGTAACTGATAATTGCGTATCATCGAGTTTTGTATAGGTAAGTTGTATGTGTACGCCGTTTACTTCCTCACCCGGGGTGTACTTCGTATCGCTATTGGCATCGCTATAGACAATTCCTTTGAGGCCAGATGGTTTTGGTTTTGAAATATTATATGAGTTATTACCCGGTTCAACATTGACACCTTGTCTGTTTAGGAGAGTATATTGATCTTCTACTGCTGAGACGTTGTATTTACTTGGGTATAAATTACGGAAGAGGTAGTGTCCTTGTTGGTCAGTTTTCACCGGTTCGATTGGTCTACCAAAATAATAATCGTCTAATTCGATGGTGATGTCAGATAATGGTGTATCGATGGTTGGTTCGTAGGAGCCATTGTTGTTGTTATCCGTATATACAAAACCTTCTAGAGTTGAGAGGTTAACATTGACATCAAAATCTCGTGTATATTTTGACCCGTTGAGACGCATGGCTTCTGCGTCGGTTACTGGTGAATATAGTATATCACTCGTGCTGTTAAACGTGATGCTTTTTAGGAAAACATCGTTGGCGTAGCTAAAAAGTAAGGTAATATTTCCGCCAGGTGCCAGCAGGTTGAAACTCCCATTTTCATTGGTTGCTACATAATCATGTGGGAACCCGAATTCATCAAGAACTGCCACGGTGACAAAAGGGAGGGATGTATTATTGCAATTAATTGTACCGTTGAAGAAGGCGCCTTCATAGTATTTCGCGATGACCACTGCGCTTTTGCCCTGCCCATAATAGGGATACGGTGATATATAGGCCGGGACGAAATGTCTCATTGCATAACAGGGGATTTGCCGGCTCGGGGTTTGATAGTTCCCGCTTGAATCTTGTTGCGGAGGGGTCCCTATATAGGTTCGATAGAACATGGTATTGAAATAGTCCTGTTTGTTGATGGATGTTGTTCCGGTGACAGCGATTCGGTTTCGCTGTTCCTGAGCCATGTCATTGAGTTCTTTTGCGGTCCATTGACCATCAGGGCCCTTCGTTCCATCGGTGTTCACCGAATACCCTGTGTATTTGACCTGGATGAAATCATCCTCAGGATTATAGAATTGTTTTCCAGTGGTTCGAAGTGCGGTTAATATGTTGCTTTGATCACCGAGGAATGCGAAGATGTTGAAAATCTGCTCGTCATACCCTTCCACTCCATAGTATCGAATGCTGTACCCAGTGGCTTGCTGGATATCATGGTACAACCAGGTGATCTGATCATCAGTTAAGGTATCGTTCAAAAGTTGTTTGATATCGTGATAATAGGCATTTTCAGGATATTGTACTCCTACTAGCATAATCTTGCTCAGTGCAAGGTCATATTGCGCTCCGATTGGTTTGTTTTGCGAAGGTGAAAGTGCAGGATTAAGCATCCAGGAGGTGATCGCTGTTGTATTATTGTTCCCAAGGTTCTTCTGTAGCGCGGTAATAACGGAATCAGAAAAACCTTTACCGTTGTTATATTTTAGATTTCCTTCTAATAATCGAACAATCCAGACCGCGATTCCTTCTTTTTCACTTTTTGCTGTGTGGAAATTAGCTGCAGGTGGAATTCCATCTTGGAAGTTATCTGCAACGGTCGGATGTCCGCCGACAGCGACCTCGTAGAAACCGTAATCCCACCAGGAGATATATCCTGGTCGTTTTGATGGGGTGGTGATGTTTGTATCTTGTTTGTTTAACCAAGCATAGGCGGCTACCCAGTATTGTTCCTTGTAAGAACTTGAACCGAATGCAGATGAATGATTTTGCCCGAAGAAATCATATTTCAAATTGCTCGTTCCGTTCTTTGACGCTGCTGATGGTACTGCTGCGTCGAGTGCGAGGTATCCATTAGGGATGATGACTAGAAAAGCAACAAAAAGAACACCCAAGAGGTGATAGATTCTCACGCCTTTTCGAATACCGCGGAGGCCACCTCCAGCGTTTTTTATATTTCGTGCCATTTGTTTGTAGTCAACCTTGCTGATTAAGAACCAAATAATCCATCCACCGAGCAAGGCGATGAGTGGCACCATGTCGTTAAGGAAACGACCCGCGGTTGATGTCAACCAGATGTTAATGACAAATAATGTAAGAATCATGAGGTAGTCTCGTCGTCCTTTCTGTTTCATATATTGGTAGACCAGGAACGCAAAGCCGGCCCATGCAAGCCAGTATAACCCAGGGCCGAAAGACATGACGGTTCTGCTCATGCTATAGGTTCCTGCCTCTGCGATTGTGAGGGATACCTTTGATCCATAAATTCCCGCCCCATAGATGATTTCGGCGATGGAATTTAAGGGTGCAAACACCGAGAATGAATTTGGATTGTGATAAACTATATAGAGAAATCCTGCGGCAGCAACACCAATACCAGCGATGAGTGGATAAGAAAGAATCCAGGGCATCTGTTTTCTTTTGAAAAGCACACAGATGCCACCAAAGATTGTTATACCAAGCGCTAAATAGAAGGGAAGGTCTAAGAGTACACCACCTGCAAATGAGACGGGCCATGATACAAGAGATCCAGTGAACAGTACAACGGCAATGCTTATGACGAATCGTTCTTCTACTTTATTGGTGAAAAGATCGAATAATAGTTGAACGACTGCGTATATGGCGATGACGGTGTAGAGGAACTGTGCTTCTACCCAAACCATGGAGAGTGCTGCAAGTGGGAGTCCTGCAAAAAGGGCGTAGAGTATCGATCGTTTGTTGTCTTTTTCCTTGATGCTTTTCAGTAAAAATAAAAATGTGAGGAAGTATAATAACAGGTTGAACGAGTCGTGGTCAAATAGGGCGTACGCAGAGCCATGTCCTGAACTTATATGAATAGGGATCAGAGCAATCAGGAGCGCAGCAATAAGACCTGCTTTTTTGCCGAATAAGATTTTCCCAATAAAATACATTGGGAATATAAGTAGAGCACCAAATAATGCTGGCACAAATTGCATTGCGTACCCTATGGCATCTGCTTCGCTCATAAAAGGAGTAAGAAGTTTACTAAAGCTGATCGCAGACATGACGAGTAACGGAGCACGTCCTCCTGATTTCCCAAAAGGATAGGCGAGTAAGGGGTCATTTGAAGAAAAATAAGGAAAACGCCCAGTCTGTACGGTATTATCAACGAGCCGCATGTTATAGTAAGGGTCAGGACCAGATAAGTAAAATGTGTCAGTGAGGCTTGTTCCATCTGGGTTAATGTTAACGTTTGATACGATATTGAAATAGGAGTTCATAAATAAAACCAAGAAGAATATTGCTATCAGCGAAACTCCGAGCCACCAGTTTTTTTTCAAACGTAATCGTTTTCGTGCTGGAGCGTTTGCTCCAGTCGCTTGTTGTGGAGTTGGAGCTGATTCTGATTGCTTTGGCATTTTAAATTGTGCTCGTTTCCGCATACGATTCACCCTTGGTTGGTTACAACCGTAAATTGCTGGTCTTATAAATAACTTATCTCCAAAAGAATCTCCTTAATTTTTCACATGCATGATTGTTTTGAGAAGTGTTTCTGCGATACATTCCGCGGCGCTTATTTTGCTGAATTCGGTCTCAATGGTATCAGTTGATATAATCTCATCGCAGTCTGCGGTAAGGAGTTTTTCCTTAGCATCACCGATAAATAATCCGTGGGAACACGCAACTGAGACTGTTTTCGCACCTTGTTTTTTGAGTTCTTTAATGGAATTTGCCATGGTACCACCAGTGGAGATGATATCATCGATGATGGCGACGTGTTTGCCTCGGGCATCTAATTCTTTTGGTGTGATCTTTACGGTGGTGCCATCGATGCGTGTTTTTTCAAGGTAATCGTATTCGCAGTTGATATGTGCTGCTGCTTCTCTGGCTCGTTCCTTTGCTCCTTTATCTGGAGCAAGAACGAAATCAATGTTTTTTCCCTTCAGATACTGCGCGATGGTCGATACTGCAGAACAACTATACGCAGGAACAGTAAAGAATTTCAAAATATGCTCCTTATGCGGATCTACGGTGATTACACAGTCAGCATGCAGACTGATGTGCTGGGCGATTGCTCTGGCGCTGATTGCTTCGCCTTCCTCGAATTTTTTATCTTGTCTGCTGTACCCAAAGTAGGGAAGGATTACCGTGATTTTTTTCGCTCCTGCGTCATGTACTGCATCCTGTATGAGGAAGAGTTCGATAATTTTTGGGTCGGGATACGCAGTTTGAACAATCAGTACATCTTGGCCCGCTATATCATCGAGAATCCGGACGTAAAATTCATCATCAGGAAATCGTTTGTAAATGGTATGTAACAGTGGTTGTTGAAGTCTGGTTGCAAGATTTGCTGCAACGTGTTTTGCGGAGGTTCCCCCAAGTATATACATAATGCGACACCATAAATATCCCATGGCTTTTTACAGATTTCGTAAGAAAGTTTTTATAAGAGTTTTCGCTTAATTCCTTAGGACGTGAGGATGCGATGCAGATGCGACGATATTCATTATTGCAGACGATGGCAGTCGTTCTGTTATTAGGGGTTTCTATTGGTATTTATTCGGTACCTGCAGAACCAACAGCTGAGAGTAACGTGGAGGCTACTATCACCTGTAGCTTTCTTTCCGGTGCTCAACTCACGGTGCGCGCACAAATGATTGTACGTAGCATTAATGTTTTTGAAACAGTATATAACCGAGAAGCAATCGAAACCATGGCAACAACCAATCCCTATATCATGGGGGCAATTATGCTTCGCCTTCATGAATCATTAAAAAAGCAGGTTGAATCAGCGTTTACCAATGCAAAGATAGGTACCATGAGTACGATACCCTCCTATGAAAAACCATATTTTATCGATGTTTTTCAGGTAAATCTTACCCCTGCATTTTTTAGGTATAATGGTTCTCTGAATCTCACAAATTTTATTGTCGGTGTCCTTGATATTGGTGCGACGGTCACCTATCATTTTAATGTGCATGCCGAGGAAGGATGGAATACGACTTTTGTGTATGCCCTTCCCAGCACCATGATGCTAGCGTACGCGAACACACCAGAGACGAATCCTGGTACTAATACCGTGACCTGGTTGGTGCAAAACTGGAATGGAAACGATGCAGGAAGAGAAG
This sequence comes from Thermoplasmatota archaeon, assembly GCA_035527635.1. GTDB lineage: Archaea > Thermoplasmatota > E2 > DHVEG-1 > DHVEG-1 > SM1-50. The sequence continues at coordinate 15,897 of DATLAF010000106.1, forward strand.
CAACCTTATCTGTGCAATCGAAAAACCCAACGACCATGTGCTCAGAGACTAACGATATTACCCTTGAATATACCTTGGATACGAGAACTGTGAATAATGTCAGTTTTATTGATTCCATTATTGTGAAAAAAGTAAACGTTCGGAGTTATAACGTCTTGCCTGATTTTATCACGGGGTTGGCGAGCATACCAGCGGATGGCGTGCGTTTATGCATTGATAAAGGATTGTTTTCTTGGGCGGACCTGTTTGAGAATACTATTCACCCAATCGAACAGCAGACCACTGCTCTTATCGAAAATTCTTCGTTTAAACAAAAGCTTAATCTTTCATTTAGCTGGGATGCGGAAAGTACTACAAATTGTTCAACACCATACAACACCACGCACATGGATGATATACCAGCAATACGAGCGAACTTCAAAGATCCTGATGTTGACCTAAAGATTTGCCAGATGCCTTCTCGAGCATTCTTTGGATTGATTAATGCAGGAGCGACCGCGTTAATTTCTCCGGTAGATGTGAATTTTGGTTTAGGGCTTGATGGAATCACGTATCCGTATGTGATGCTGTTGCGTCTTCCAACGAATATCTCCTTGAATGGAGATAATGTCTATACCTGGAATAAAACGGCCCAAATCGTTGGAACATTCAATTCGACCCTTCAGCCAGCTGCTCCGTACACCGCTGAACATATTGAGACGCGTATTGAAATAGAGTTGTTAAAGATGGATTTGAATATCCCTAGTATTTTCACAGGAAAAACTGAATTAACAACATCAACGAAGATGAAAGAAGATGATCAACTTTACGTGATCCGCCCGGCAGGTGAACTTTCATTTTCCCCCAAAATCAATATAACCTACTTGAATGCGGATGCATTCCGCCTTTGTGCCCAGGAAAATGTATTTAGTGAAGATCAAATAAATGCATTTCTCTTGCAAAAAACAGGGATATTTCAACAGAGGTTATCTGAAATTTTCCATGGTTTAGAAGTGAAAGGCGTCACTGATAAAACGTTGTTTTCCAGCTCGCTTGTGTGGGATGGGGATATCTCTGCGATGGATGGTGTTGTACCTGTTGTGGTTTCCAATTATGCAAACGAGGTGTACACGGTTGGATTCAACATGTCGTTATGGCCTGCTGAGCTTACGCTTGTGCCGCAGCAGTTTACGCTCCAGGGAATGGAAAACCAGACAGTGACATACCGGATTATCTTTCCCAGGGGGATCACGGTCAATACGAGCGATAGCGCGGGAAAGCCTCTTATCACCGGGAAGACAAATGACGGACGGGATTATGTTGAACTTTCTTTTGAAACAGGTTCGGAAGCTCAATCAACCGTCCTTACCTGCGTTTTGAATGCATCACCTGTATATATCATTGGATTGTTCTTGCCTTGTCTTCTTGTTTTTATGCTTCTGGTTGTTCTTGCCGTCATTATTTATTTGATACGGAAGAAGAAAGGTGGATTACGGAGAGGAAAAGGTAAGCTCTTTGAACCAGAAGATAACGATAACGAGCCTGTGGAATACGGCAAGCAAGAGTACTATGTCCCACCTCCACCATCGACAAAGAGGAAAAAATAGCCTAATTTTTTTTCGTACGTGCAATCATGGATGGAGCGAGAGCAAGCAGAGATGGTGATGCTCGTATGAGCGGTAGAGCTAGTTGTGAGGGATAATCGATATCTCCATAGGTGTTGATGATGTTGATGGTTTTTTTATTGTTTAACTTCTCGAGATACTTGTTGAATTGGGCGTCGGTGAAGCTGGTGAATAGTTTTCTAAATCTCATGCCAAGGGAAAGCTCTCTGCCGATTTCTTTGGTCCATCTCGTATGATAGCGTTTTAAGAATTGTTGATCGAATTGTTGTTCTTGGAACGCTTCTTCCGCGACTTTGGCACATTGCATAGCACAGAGCAGGCCAGGGTAGAGGCCGCCTCCTGATGTTGATTTGACTTGTGCGGCTGCGTCTCCAACGAGCATCAGGTGGTCATCAACAGTTTTTTTCAGGGGGCCTAATGGAATTGTTCCACCGAATCTTTTCATAACCATGGTGTTTTGGAGGAGGGGATGTTTCAGTAAGGACGTATAATAGTGGTGAAGTGGATGAGGGCTTTGTTTTTCGATGCATAGTCCGATGCGTGCGGTCGTGCCGTTTGTATTTGTAGGTATTGCCCAGGCAAAGAATCCTGGAGCAATGGTACGTCCTACGAAAATGTGGACAAAATGGGGGTCAAGTGTACTATCAGATAGTTCAGCGCCGATGCCTTGCAGGGTTTGTCTTGGCTTGGGAAGCCCGAAGATGCTTCTGATGTGTGAATGGGCACCGTCTGCACCAATGAGTAGGTGACATAGAACAGTTCTGGTTTGTTCGTTTTGTTGTATGGTTACGTTGATATGGTTCTCTTGTTTTTTTGCAGTGACCACTTTATGGTCTACTAAAAGAGTTGCACCTGCTTTTTGTGCTTTTTGTGCAAGATGTTCATCGAATTTTTGTCGGTTTATTACAAGTCCATGGATCTTATCCCCACCGATTGTCAGGGTTTTTCCTTTTGGGCTATGGATGACTGCTCCGTAAATGGTGTTTTGAACAATTCCAGTTTGCGAGCATTTGGATATATCCAAGACGCGTTTGGTGACTAATCCTGCACAGTGGACTGGTTCTCCAATACTCTTGTGTTCTTCAAAAACAGCGACATGCCTTCCTTTTGAGGCGAGTTGTTCTGCAATAAAGCACCCGACCGGTCCTCCGCCAACTACCGCGATATCATATTCATTCATTGCTTCTCAGAATATCGCCAAAGATTTATAATAAAAACGGTATTACAGGGTGCTATGGTTTTGAGAATCAATGTTGTACTGTTGATGTCATATATTGGTGACCTATTCTTTTTTAGTAAGAAGAAAGAGCCTACGGATAGGAAAAAAAATATCGAGAGTGCTGAGCCATCGATGATTTGTAAGTTTGTGTTAGATGGTTCTGGAAAAAAAATTGGGGAAAGCGTTTCTGTTGCTGATGATGTGTTGATTATTAAATCAGGTTCTCTGTTTTTAGGAGTCCCTCTGAAGCATGTGGAGTCTGCCGATAAAACATTGGTGGTGAAAGGGATCTTTGATTTTACAAAAGCTTATGAACTGGGTGAGAAATGGCGGAAGGAATCGTATCGAGAGATGAATCAGCATGACCATCCAGAGGAAAAATCAAAGCGTTTTTGAATATAAAATGGTGATTGTGACTCGTTCTGATCTTGTTCTTTCTGCTGGGAAGCTTGCGGTGCAGGTGGCTCATGCTGCGGTGTCCTGTGCGCTTCTGACGAAGAAAAACAAGTCTGAGTGGTTTGCGAAATGGCAGCGGGAGGGTGCGAAAAAGGTTGTGGTGAAGGTGGAGTCACTGGATGAGTTTTTTCCTTTGAAGGAAAAGGCAGAGAGTCTTGGTATTGCTACGGAGATTATCGCGGATGCCGGGCATACAGAGATACCTGAAGGGACGCAGACGGTTCTGGGGATTGGCCCGGGGCCAAGTAATCTTATTGATCAGGTGACTGGTGAGTTGGCGTTATTATAAAATGTGTGAAAAGGTGTTATAGACTGTTATCTAACCATCTAAAACTCTTTTAACGTTCTCTGCCGATTATCTGGTAACACTACTTTTCGTTCTACTTCTCGCCATTCCAACCCACGTTCCTCAAGAAGTTTTTTCACCATATCAGGTACTCGTGGCGCACAAAGAATCCCACGCACCTTCGGTTCCTTCCTATCTTTTTTGATATCGGTGACGTACATGCGAAGTTGATGAACCGAGCTAATCGTCGCAAGGCTTCGTTTCACTTCGATGACTACCGGTATATGATCCTTGTCATATCCATAAAGATCAATGGATCCGGTTTTCACAGCTTTTTCACGTTTCACTATTCGTAATCCTTCTTCGATGATGGTTGGGTCGCTCACTATTTGATTGACCACATCGACTTCCATGCCAGCGATGATGAGGCTTGCGCGGTCGATAAGCGATGTCGCGGTCACGAGCTTCAGCTGCCGGAACGTTACTTTCATCTTCTCAGCGGGACGGAGGTGCCTGCAGTTAAGGACGAGTTGATCATCCTTAGTCTTGTATTCGGTGATGCTGCCGGTCGGCTGCCAGTTCACCGGCTCACGCATCACGGGTTGATGCACCAGCACGGTCCCATCCTGCTTGATCATGATGAGACGTTCCCCCCAATCGAGTAATGATCGTGCGCGTCCTTGGTAGTCCACCATGCATTCACCAAGTACCAACAGCATGGTTTTTTCTGGTTTTAAGGTGTGATGCTCTTTGATAAACTGCAATGCATCTGATGCAGAGGGGTGAACGACCGCATTCATGAATTGACTCCTCAATATACAAGAAATTGAATGTCACTAGACAGTAAGTCGTGCTTGTCCTTTCATCTTGTAGTTTGCTAGTTCTTTGAACATGTCATCTTCCTGAAGAACGGTCAGGAGATCTTTCGTAGAGGAAGACGAGGACATCTGGATCTCTGTCGTTCGTCCATGTCGCCCTTTGGAAATCACGCGGGCGGTAATCACACCAAGCATGTCAAGTTCGGAGATGAGATCCGCGGTCCTGCGCTGAGTCAAGCAGTTATACCGTGCTTTCTTGCAGAGTTCTCTGTACACATCGTAGACCTCGCCGGTAGTAAGTGCTTGTGTGTGCCCTGCTTTTTTGTTTTGTTTATCTAGTAAAAAAATTGAATATAAGACTAACTTGGATTGATTCGGCAGGGTACGGACTACCTCGGTGATACGATCAAGCTCGATTTTATTTTGGGCAAGTCTTACATGGGACCGGGTTACCTTTGGGAGTTTGTTGCGCTCCGCAAGCTCTGCAGACACGCGCAGGAGGTCTAATGCTCGTCGGGCATCTCCGTGCTCTTGTGCGGAAAGCGCTGCGCATAGTGGGATGACGTCTTCTTCGATGACACCGGGTTTTAACGCAGTTTTAATCCGGGCACGTAAAATATCCTGGAGTTGCTCTGCGTCATAGGGGAAAAAAATCATGCTTTCTTCGCCAAGGCTTGATTTGACGCGTGGGTCCAGGAAATCAGTGAATTTCAAATCATTGGAAATACCGATAACCGAGACTCTGGCTTTGTCTAACTCTGTGTTGATCCGAGTGAGATTATACAGTGCCTCGTCTCCCTTGAGTTTATCGATTTCGTCGAGCACGATGACGGTGACGCTTTTTTCCTTATCCATCATCGCTTTGACTTTTGAATACACCTCATCGGTTGGCCACCCGGTGAAGGGGACATGGTCGTTCCATTCGTTGATGAACCGGTTTGCGATGTTTTGTAATAATCGGTATTGGGTGTCGACGATTTCGCAGTTCATGTAAATGAAATTGACTTTCTTGCCGGTTTGTTCACCTTTTTTTAGTAGTTCTTTGCCGACGAATTTGACAACCGCTGTCTTTCCGGTTCCTGTTTTTCCATAAATAAAGACATTGGAGGGTGATTCTCCCTTCAACGCGGGAACTAAAATGTTTGCGAGATCGTTAATCTCTTTTTCTCGGTGTGGAAGTATTTCTGGCATATACGATGATCGCATGACTTCTCTGTCAGTGAATAACCCGTCATTGCTGAGTAGATGGCTGAAGATGTCTCTGTTCATTGGTTCTTTGGGAATAAAACTCGCCTCCTCGTAGGGTTGTAAGGAGTTGCTGTATAATAAATTTTTGTGTCAATTTTTCTGATACTTTTCTTCTGTTGTATATGAGAGAGAGGGAGGGGATGACTTCGCATGGAAACAGGTAACACGCATGGTTTTAATTTTTAAATTTTTTTAATTTTATATTTTTAAAAATGACAATATTCAAATAGTTCGAAACGCATACATCTTCAAGACTACTGACGTCTTCTTTCTTTTATCTTCTTGACTACCTCATCTAATATGTTTCCACACGAAATAAAGGGGTCCCTCCGGATAAAACGACATCCATAATCTCTCCTGGAGCATAAGAGTAACTCTAGGCGAAAAAAGAAGAAAAATAAAGGTGGCTTCTATTGGTTAGCCGCCTACGATAATAACATCTTTTACCGATCGAATTGCTTCGAACGGGAACAACAAATGGCCGACCTCATCAAGATGGTACAGCCGTGGATCAATGTCCTCTGAAGGTTCCACAAGAATACTGAGCAACTGACCAGTTCTCTCGTCCACCAACGAATTCCTCAGAATGCCGAGGTATAAACCCTCTTCACTCATAACTGTTTTTCCTCTCAATTCACTCTCCAGTACTTTCATCATATCCCTCTTGTTTTTATAATATATTTACATATATTGAATGTCTCGTTCTTTTTTATCCTTTTTGGCGATACTGTTCCCCATATCATCTTTTACTTTTTTATAATATTTTATCACGTCATCGGTAAGAGAGCCACGAGCCTCAACCATCGCTCGTTCGAAATGCACCTTCTTAACTTCCTTGGCGTTGATATCATCGCGCAGCGCAATCATCGCCGCCTCCCGGCACAGTGCGTCGATATCTGCGCCAGAATACCCTATGGTTTTTTCCGCCAAATCATCAAGTGATACATCCTTTGAAAGTGGCATATCTTTCGTATGAATCTTAAAGATCTCAAGTCGAGATACACCATCCGGTGCTGGGATCAGCAGCAATCGGTCAAACCGACCAGGTCGTAACAACCCAGGATCGATAATATCAGGGCGATTGGTCGCTCCAATCACCACCACCCCTTCCATGCTCTCTAATCCATCAATGCTGGTCAGCAATTGATTGACCACACTCTCGGTCACATGAGACCCTTCGAACGTTCCACGACGCGGAGCGATTGAATCAATCTCATCAAGGAACACAATCGTAGGGGCGACCTGACGAGCTTTCTTGAACAACTCACGGACCGCTTTTTCGCTTTCGCCTACCCACTTGCTTAACACTTCAGGTCCCTTAATAGAGATGAAATTTGCTTTCGACTCATGGGCAACTGCTTTTGCAAGCAACGTCTTTCCCGTACCCGGGGGCCCGTAGAGTAAAATCCCGCGAGGCGCGTGAATCCCCATCCGTTTAAACACCTCAGGTTGGATCAATGGCCATTCCACTGCTTCTTTAAGACTCTGTTTTATGTCATCTAAACCACCGACGTCCTCCCAGGAGACTTTCGGGATCTCAACAAAGAACTCACGTAATGCAGAGGGTTCGATACCACGGTGTGCGTTCTTAAAATCATCCCGAGTAACCTCCATCTTCTCCAGCAGATCGATAGGGATGGGTTTTTCTAGATCAATATCTGGGAGGTATCGTCGTAACGCGTTCATCGCTGCTTCCCGTGCTAATGCAGCAAGGTCTGCTCCGACAAAACCATAGGTGATATCTGCAATCTCGTCAAGAAGCGACTCCTTCGAAATCCGTTTAATGAATTCATCAGGGTTTTCTCGAATTATAACCAACCGCTCGTTGATCTGTTGTTCTGAGCTGACATTTGACTCCGAATCATCTAAATC
>DATLAF010000107.1:0-6641 GCA_035527635.1 Thermoplasmatota archaeon
CAGGCCACGGGCGACCACCCGCCGAACGGCGGCAAATGTCAGCCCTGCTGTGTACTGGCTCGTTAATTTAAGGGCAGGGCGGGACAGGCGGGTTTCCTGCCGGTCAAACCATGCCGAAGGCCACGATCCATAACCACCCACCGATAGGTGGCCAGTTAGAGGCCAGCACCAAAGAAAAGCATCACCCGCTGGCCGACCCGGATTGATCCGGTTCCGCAGTTCGATCTTTGGTTTCAGCATAAAAAAAGGGCCAGCCGCATCCCTGCGCCCGGCCCGTTCATCCAATCAAGGCGAATTCGCCATAATTGGAATCACTCCTTAATCATCCAAAAATCTTCCTAGAAAAAGGTATATAAGTGATAGTGCAAGTACAGTACATGGAAACAATACAAGAACAGCAGCAGCTATAATAAACAAATTCATATCACTTCTCCTTCGTCATCTCATCAAACTCAATATTGTCGATTTTGATATCATCACCAATAATAGCTCCGAAGACAACCTGACCGGGATTCCCTATAAACCATTTACCATCTGTGAAATAGAACACTGGGTTTATTGTGGTGGCCCATCCGTTCACCTTTACAGAACTCCATTGCTCATCTGATTTTATTAGACGTGCTTTCAAAAGCATACCTTCATTACCGTCCGTTATTATTCGATCATCAATCAAAAAAGAAACCTTAGTACCATGCAAACCAATAAGCGTCCAAATACCATCAACGGTCTCTCCGCTGTTGTATCTGAACCGACCATCTATTTTGCATTTCATTAGCCCTTTGTGTTTGTACTCATCGACCATTATTTTAGGAGCCTTTAAAAGATAGCCCATGGTTCCAGCAAGGCCACCCATGGTTCCAATTTTGTAGCCTGTCCATGCAATGGTACCCGCAACGAGTAAAATGCCCATTTCGGCGTTCCCACCCGTTTTAAACCTCCACGACCTTTGAAAGAGAACAAAGATTTTTGAGCTGAAAGGTGTCATCGCTCGAACGCCGGATACTGTCCAGCAGTCAGAAACAACATGAATCAATGCCCCTGTTCCGATAAAATACATTGGATTGAACAATAAACCCGATAATATAACCAATCCCCACAACCAGAAAGAATGAAATGCGCCTCTGTGTCCAAGCCATTTACCTAATGGAATTGAGATTGGGAGAAAGATTCTCCCAATTATTGATTTATGAGTGTCCAAATCTGGAACGAGTGCCCCAGCAGCGAGGAAAGTAATTGTTAAAGGTTCAGCACCTACTATCATCCCAGCAGAGATAGCAATAGCCACATGGGTAGGGCCTGTCATTTCATCCCCTTCGATAAAAAAAATCTAAAGATCAAGGCCCCGGCCATCCCAAAGCCACCAAGTAAAGTCAATGTAATTGAATCTGTTCCCTTTCCAACATATCTTAAAATCATAATTCCTGCAAAAACGATCAGCAGGGCTGGAGATATATCGATTTCCTCACTTTTTGTCTTTGCTGATTCCGGGGTGATTTCTCCCCGTAAAGCATGGAAAAGGTGAGCAGGAATTCCACGAGCAGCATGAACAGCGTCATTAATCGGAGTTATTGACATTGTTTTTATAGCTGCCGCTTCAGCTAATTTATTCATTGGCCCTCTTTTTATCGGTGGAATATCCAATATTGGAATTCCCCAGAGCATCCTTTTGAGTTCCTCTTTTCTCAAAGGGGGTACGGCTGCGGAGACCACAACGCAGCGGTCTCTGAGTGCCTTCATAACCTCCAAAGTTTGAGGTTTTATCTTCTGTATATCGTCAACGAAAATCCAGTGACCAGATTCAGCTAATAATGCGTCTTGCATCCATTTTATTTGGTACGATGATTTTACAGCAGGTTCACCATTGTTATTATAGACAACAACACCCCAGGACAAACATATTGCTTTGAGAAAATCCCTTGTTGACAAGCAGGCTGAAACGATAGCCTTTCTTCCTTCAGCATGTTCATAGCACCATTCTAAAATAGCGGTTTTTCCTATTCCATGTTGTCCAATCAGGATAAAGCCTTTCTTTGTCTTCAGTCTGGGAACTATCTTTCTGGAAAGAAGGTCATCCCGCCCGAGTAAGCCAACTTCTCGCCACATCTTTAATCTCCCATGCCGCAGCTTTCAAGAATGACTATTATTTGACGTTCAGAGCTTCTCGCAAGTGCTTTGGATTTCTCCAGCTCAGTAATCAAGTTGAAATAACCGGAAATGGCACTTTGTCCACCGTCGAGCATTACCCTTTTCAATACTTTCTGCTCCATCTTCAACGCTATTACAGTAGCTTGGTGTCCTTCCATTTTGGCGTAAAGATCGGCAAGATTTCCAATCTGTGAGTTTGTTTTCTCCCTCCTTGAAATACGTGTTTCCCGGTCATAAAGAGGAACGACTAGATTGAGTCCAACGAAGGCACTTGTTCCATAAGAATCTTTATCAGAAATAGAACTCGTTGAACTTGCATTCTCATATAAATCGTATGCAGTTTCTGAAGAGGAGAGTGAAGTATTCTCGTTGATTTCAATTCCTTCTTCGCTTATTCGAGTACCGTCTATTATAGAAAAGGAATTATTCTTATAAAAACTATCTTCATTTTTTTCAGAATTACCGCCTCCCACGACACTGCTTTTTGCAATCTCTCCTTTCACTCCTGCACTCAGTTTGATGGTGATATCCAAACCGCCATAGCATGATTTCATCACCTTTTTTGCATCATACCAAGTAGGGACTTCAGCGTTTACATGTGAAGCTATCAGCAAAACAAAAAGAAAAATTGTGCAATTTAATTTGATCATATTTTCCGTTTAAACCTGTTTGAGTTTTATCAAAACGATCAAAAGACGTGTATCGTTCTGAGTAGACAACCATTCAGCATAGATATTTAGTGCAGTGAGTTTCCTTCTTTGAGTCGATAGCTTAATTGACCTGAATTTATCAGATATCAACGCAACAGTAAGGGATTCAACCGGCACCCCAAAAGAACATAGGTCTATGCAGTATTCAGACACAGTACGAGATTTTCTTGTTAACCCTATGAAATCTTTAAATTCTTGTGGTACTTCCCACTTTTCCATTGGTTCGTCGACCAATAAAGGTTCTTCCTCCGGTTCTTGTTTTTTCATCTCGTTGACAAAAATACCATCAACTATTATAGCCTCTTGTCCAGTTATACCATATTTTCCCATAATTCTATGGGTAAAATCGATAAAAAGCCCCATTATTCCCTCTATATTTCTTATTAGGGTTATAGAAAAAAAACTTATTGCAACTCTCTATTCTATGCTCACGTATCGTACTTGCCGATACCCTGGTATCGTCCTTACCGATACCCTGGTATCGTCCTTGTCGATACCCTGGTATCAATATTCATGAAAATTACACATATGTAATATTTTATTGAATTATCTAATATGAAGCATTATCATTAGATAAAAGAAGACAGATATCCTGTCTTACAACTCAACCAAGGATCATAGTATGCCTATCAAATACCGAATTGAACCGAACCCACTGACCAGCCCACCAACATACAAGGCTTTTCCACTTCCAAGCGTCGTTCTTGACTTCGATGACGTGGCCGAACAAATCAATCTTCACAACCCGACAATACCAGCTCAAACAGCAAAAAGCGTATTAGAGGCGTTTCGTGCAGAAACAAAGCTTCAACTTTCCCAAGGAAATACAATCAATCTTCTAAATTTTGTCTCTATGGTTGTCTCTTTGCCGGGTAAAATTGACCTGCCAACAGACACATTCCCGGTTCAAGATGTGACCATTAAGGCAAAAGCTTCCCCAACACTTCGTGACGAGATTCGACAAGATGCTGAATTCCAAAAAGAGGATTATGTTGAGAAAGCCCCAAGCATCCTGACAGTTATCGATACAAATACAGAAGTTCAGGGATTTGCCCGTGATGATTACGGCCTGTCAATCGTTGGTTCAAATATCGGGTTTGATCCTTTAGATGCTGAACAAGGCGTTTTCATTTTTAATGGTGCTGGGACTCAGGCCAAACAAACAAAAATCTCTCTCAATGATCCTTCACGTATAATCATCACACCGGTTTTACCTGCTTTCGTTCCAACTCAAAACAACGTACAAATGTTGCTTTACGTCGCTGCAAGGTATACTCCAAACGGTCAATTGCGTACTGGTGTGTATTCTAAGCAGGTTAGAGGTACAAACGTGGTTGAAGATGGATTCATATATATCTTTTCAACGAATAATGAAGCGTCAAGCCCTGTATACGTCTCTTCATATCTTGGTGCCCAGGTTGATTTGCGAGTCCAAGCAAGGATTAGACCTGTTGACAACGTGATGCTTTTCTCTCTCGGAACGGTTGATGGAGTATTTGGTGCTGAGGTTGAGATTCCGATTGGAGGTGGACCGTACACAGTATCTTGTCCGACTGCTGCTGTTGAGATAACTATTAATAATTATACAACATTTTATGACACCCTCGTTGCGAATGGCAGATATCTGCAAGAGATAATGAATCTGTCCCCATTGACTCCGTAATCTTTCCTCCTCTTTCCAACCGCCGGGACTGCCTACGTCCCGGCGTTTTTATTTCAAACCAAATCCTTTCTTTCCTCAGTTAAAATGAAGCCAAAATGTTCCGCAAGCACCCTGACATCCTCTTTAGAGAGAAAAATACTTCTATGCAGCTTGTCAAATTGTATATTTATTAATGGGTTATTCTGAGTGTATATGACACATTCTATGTCTTTATCTTCAAATTTATGTCCTATTCCAACTTCAACTATTTGTCCTTTCATTATTATTTCCTCTTTCTTTAAAAGAAAAAAACAACACCAACATGGTGATGATGTTACTCGGTCAACCAATCTGCAAAACCGACTCCGACAAAGGTCTCGGTCTTTGTTGTTTGTATATTCTGTTTGTTGTCTGTATTAGTTCCCGGACTGGGAACGGTATCGTTCCCGGACTGGGAACAGTACTGTTCCCGGACTGGGAACGGTTTATCCACTGACTGTTCCCGGACTGGGAACGGTTCACCTCCTAACTGTTCCCGGATTGGGAACGGTTTTCCGTTTTTTTCTTGTTTTGGAAGGATCAGAGTTACTGCGCTCGTATTACTGGTTTTATCTATCAAGATGTACCCCTTACTTTCAAGATTTGTAAGAGTTTCCTGTACATGGGACGCTTTAATGCCGGTTGATTTCTGAATGAACCTGCATGACATGCGGCTTGTGAACCTGTTGTAGCCGATTGTGTTTCTGATAACTGCAAGCAATACGGCTAATTCTCGCTTCGTCAGGACGGTTGACTGCAACAGCAACCAGTCAAAGTAATCGTTTGGAAGGGCTACGAAGCCCGCCCCGGTGTCTATCATTTCGCTGTCTCCTTCATCTTCTCTATTTTGATGAAGGTGCTTCTTGGTGAGATCCCCAACGCTGAACAAATCATAAAAAGTGTGCTGACCTTCGGGTCTGCTCCATCAAGCAAAATCCTGGAACATGTCATTGCTGCAATTCCCTGACCATCAGGATCATATTCTTTTGTCAAACGTGAAAGACTACGAAATGACACCTCATTTTTCTTCATTCTGTTCATGATCAATGATGGTGAAAACTTGTACAGCTGTTTTCCGTCTGAATCCATATTTTCCCCCTTTGTATTGCACTTTATTGTTGACTACATGTACCATACAAGTTATTATAAGTTAATGCAACAATAAAAATACAAGGTGGTTAAATGAAAAGATCATATTTGGAAGAGAGATTTGAGAGAGTTATCCGATTTCATAATATGCCAGAACCAATACGGGAATTTGTGTTTAAATCAACTTCGCCGGATATAAAAGGAAGGTGGCGGTTTGATTTCGCATGGAAAGAGTTGAAAATAGCTGTTGAGATTGACGGAGGGACATACAACAACGGCGGACATGTACAGGGCAAGAGGTATGAAGTTGACTGTAAAAAGAACAATGCTGCTCAGATGGATGGGTGGGTTGTTCTCAGGGCGGACAGGAACATGGTGAACACCGAAGCATTTGCAAAAACAGTAATAAGAATGATTGGCCTTCGGGCAATGTGGAAACGGAAGAATCAGCTACCATATTAAACCAAAAAGGTGAATAAATTGAGTGATGAATTTGGAAGTGGAGAGAATATCGAAACAAAGTTAGTCGAACGTCAAATTGATCTTACAGATGATGATCGTCTTGAAATTGCGGTAAAGCTTGCTGATCTTGATTCTGAAGAAAATCGGGTTGAAGTCGAAAAGAGGAATTCTGCGGCAGCGTTTTCAAGTCAGCTTAATGCGATCAAATCAGAACAAAAAATGTTGTTTCAGCAGTATCGTGATGGGTTCGTAGTTGAGCAAGTCGAATGTTACTGGGAAATGGATGCAGCTGAGGGAGTTGTTCGGTATATCAGCGTTGAGACTGATAAGATGGTCAGTTTCCGCAAGATGACAAACGAAGAACGACAGCTAAAATTATTCGGAGAAAAATAATGGTTCATAATTTGAAAATAAAACAAGAATACCTTGATAATCTTCTATCTGGCAGGAAAAAGGTAGAAATCAGGGTAAATGATCGTGACTACCAGAAGGGGGATACTTTGAAATTTCCAAATTCTTCTAATCCAATTAATTCTCATTTGTTTGAGATCACA
>DATLAF010000108.1:0-2084 GCA_035527635.1 Thermoplasmatota archaeon
ATAAAACTTGTTATTCTCGATACGGAATTTTATTCTAGGAAGCTTGTTTCATATCCTCTTGATGATGCACCATCAAACAGAGTAATTTTGCTTCGAGATATGTTCACGTATCAGGATGTAATTGGAAATTGCTTTGAAAAAGAACGGGAAACCCTAAGAATATATTACAAAGACAAAGAATATCAAACGGCTTGTATGGCTGCACGATCCGCACGGTTTGAATTTGGGGAAAATCCAGTATAATACATTTGGTGTGGAAATCATGACAATATTCGATGATACCGAATATTATACCAAAGAATTAAAATGGGCACTTGTCCCACTCAAACCACTTACAAAAGGTACAAACAAAAAAGGCTGGAACAAACCTGAAAATTTATACAGAAATGGAGATTTCTGGAAAAACAACCCGAATTGGAATGTTGGCGTTCATTTAGAAGAGTCTAATATTGTCACAATAGATATTGATAATCTTGAATATTCACGGATTCTGTTCGATGCACTTGGAATTGATTACGATGAGATTTTTGAAAACTCACCACGGTCTATTGGAAGACCAAACCGCGATAAGGCGTTTTTCAAGGCACCTCCGGGAAAAACACTTGGCCTGCACAAACTAACGTGGCCCGGAAAGGAAAGTAGTACTCCCGTTGTTATATTGGAACTTCGAGCAGGAGCAATACAGGATGTAATTCCTCCATCAATTCATCCTGATACCAAACTTCCTTATGCATGGCGGCGACATCCGAAAGAAGGCATTCCTGATTTACCATTGCAACTTCTTTCGTTGTGGGAAGAATGGGATACTCTAAAAATCGAACTTGAAAACATATGTCCGTGGGCACCAAAACGCAAACTTCCACCTCTAAAAAAACGAACCACTGATAAATCAGATTCAAATGTTATTCAAATATACAACGAACGCAACCGAGTAGAGCCTTTATTATCAAGATACGGATACAAACGCACACCCGGAGGCAGATACCTTTCACCGCATTCAACAACAAACATCCCCGGCGTTGTAGTATTTACAGCGGAAAACAAATTTTTTTCCCATCATGCAAGTGATCCCTTTGATTCGCAACATGCCCACGACCCGTTTGATCTATACTGCGAATACGAACATGCAGGCAATATTTCCATTGCTGTTAAGGAAGCAGCAAAGGAATTAGAACTTGGTATATACGATACACAGAAAAACAAAGAACTGATTGAACATGGACACCAGATTGCCCAAGTGTTTTTACAAAAGCCACCCAAAACAGATAACAATCCGTTATCTTCAATTCCAAAAGAACTATTGAAAATCCCGGGTGTTCTACAGGACGTAGTAGACTATTATAATAAGACTGCATATCGAAGTCAACCGCAATTTGCTGTTCAAACCGCCCTTGCGCTTGGATCGGTTGTCTGTGGGCGGCGTTTCTGTACGGATGATGAAAACTACACCAGCCTTTATTTTATCTGTGTGGGTGTATCATCGTGTGGGAAAGAACACGTAAAAACAACGATTGATACAATTCTGTTTGAATCGCAAGTTTCGGAAAAATTACGAGGGCCATCCCGTTATAAATCCGGTATGGGTGTGTTTTCTTCTCTTGCCATACAGCCCTGCCATATAACAGTAATTGATGAGATTGGAAGATATTTACAAGCTGTCAAAATGGATCGGCAATCTCACCTGACAGAAGCAATAACAGAAATGATGGAAATTTTTGGAAGAGGCGGGCAAGCGCATTTTCTTCCGGGGTATTCGCGTGTAGGCATTACCAACGCACAGAAACAACAATACGATGACTTTTCTGTGATAATGAAACCGTCCCTTACTCTTATTGGCATGACGGTCCCAGGACGCTTCTATGACGCTCTCACATCAAATGAAATCGTTGATGGATTTATGCCACGGTTTATTGTTGTTGAGTCGGTGCTTGGCAGACAGATGGGTCATAAAAAACAGTCTGTTGCTGTAACTGAAAAAATTAAGGAATGGATACAGAACCACTATAAAACATATACGGACGATGGCAATCTCACTGGCATTGATGCGGCCCAACACCCCCCGAATCCCGTTATTATTCCCATAT
>DATLAF010000109.1:0-3445 GCA_035527635.1 Thermoplasmatota archaeon
AGAACCTAAAAGCCCGTAAAGAATTAATGGATAACGACAAACTTGAGAAAGTTGCAGAACAATCAGTCGAGGCATTAAAAGGCGGAAAAAAAATCACGCTTTCAGGATAACAGAAGTATAACGCCAATTGTCGAATATCAATCGGCACTTTTAAGTAGTCTTTTTTGTTTTGCCTCATGTTGGGTTCAATATGGAGCAAATAGGCATCGTTAGTTATGGAAACCATATCCCTCGCTACCGGATTAAAGCAGAAGTAATCGCAGCAGTCTGGGGGAAAGACGGAAAAGCTATCAGCCGAGGACTTGGGATTATTGAAAAATCAGTTCCCTCAATCGATCAAGATACCGCAACCATTAGTGTTGAAGCGATACGAGCTGCACTCAAACGTTGCACCGTAAACCCCACAGAAATCGGTGCTATTTACGTCGGGAGTGAATCACACCCCTACGCCGTGAAACCGACAGGAACCATTGTAGGAGAAGCGATTGGTGCCACACCTGACCTCATGGTCGCTGATTACGAGTTTGCATGTAAAGCAGGAACCGCTGCTATACAGACCTGTTTTGGGTTTGTAAAAGCAGGAATGATTGATTACGGCGTAGCTATCGGTGCAGACACCTCGCAAGCTGCACCAGGAGACGCTTTAGAATATTCTGCTTCAGCAGGTGGTGCTGCATTTATCATCGGGAAAAATAATGTGATTGCTACGATAAATCATACCCTTTCTTATACGACCGATACCCCTGATTTCTGGCGACGAGCTGAAATGAAATATCCATCACATGGAGGACGATTCACCGGGGAACCAGCATATTTTAAACATATCATGAACTGTGCAACAAACCTTATGCAAAAAGCAGGAACAAAACCACAAGATTATACCTACGCTGTTTTTCATCAGCCAAACGGGAAATTCCCCGTAAATGTTGCAAAAAAACTTGGATTTTCTATGGACCAAATAAAACAAGGATTGTTGGTCCCCTATATCGGCAATACCTATTCTGGTGCATCGATGATCGGACTTGCGTCCGTTTTAGATGTCGCAAAACCAGGTGACCGGATTTTCATGACGAGTTATGGGTCAGGGGCAGGAAGCGATGGGTTTGATATAACAGTTACTGATCAAATAACAAAACTCGCACGACAAAACGCACCAACAGTCGCACAACTCGTCGCCGATAAAGAATATGTTGATTATGGACAATATACAAAAATGACAAATCTATTGTTTTGGGAGTGATTATACATGAGAGACGTTGCTGTTATTGGAGTAGGATTAACGAAATTTGGTGAACTATGGGATCAGTCGTTTCGACAGCTGATCGCAGAAGCCGGATCAAAAGCAATCCTTGATGCAAAGATAGAAGGAAAAGACATCGATGCTCTTTATGTTGGATCCATGAGTTCTGGGCGATTCGTAGACCAAGAACATATTGGTGCACTCGTCGCTGAGGTTTCAGGCTTTTCGCAGCTTCATATCCCTGCGACCCGCGTTGAAGCGGCGTGCGCCTCCGGAGGCGTTGCAGTCCGCGATGGATATCTCTCTATCGCCTCAGGCGTCAATGATATCGTGGTAGTAGGCGGCATTGAAAAGATGAATGATGTTGGTGGCTCTGCAGCTACAGAAATCCTTGCTTGCGCATCAGACCAGGAATGGGAAGCATTTTTTGGCGTAACTTTCCCTGGTATCTATGCCATGATCGCTACAAGACATATGTATGAATACGGGACGACAAAAGAGCAACTTGCACAAGTCGCGGTAAAAAATCATGCAAATGGTGCTTTTAACCCCTATGCTCAATATCAATCCCCTGTTTCACTCGAATCGGTTATAAAAGCGACAACAGTTGCGTATCCTCTTGGACTTCTGGATTGCTCCCCGGTTAGTGATGGTGCCGCATCCATTGTTCTCTGCGCTGCAGACACAGCAAAGAAATACACAGATAAACCAATTAAAATTATAGGCTCAGGACAAGCCTCAGATACACTTGCCCTCCATGGACGTCGCGATATTTGCACGCTTGACTCAACGGTATATGCTGCAAAAATGGCATATAAACAAGCAAACCTCACCCCCAAGAACATTGATTTTGCAGAGGTTCATGATTGTTTTACTATCGCTGAAATCTGCGCAATCGAAGACCTAGGGTTCGTCAAAAAAGGTGAAGGTGGGAAAGCAATTGACAATAAAATTACCACCCTTGATGGTTCTTTACCAATAAATACCAGCGGAGGGCTTAAAGCAAAAGGACACCCCGTTGGAGCAACGGGAGTAGCGCAGATCGTAGAACTCACCATGCAGTTACGAGGTGAGGCGGGAAAACGACAGGTAAAAGACGCAAAAATAGGGCTTGCTCATAATGTGGGTGGTTCAGGTGCGACCTGCGTCATTCATATCATGGAGGCGATGTAACAATGAAAGAAGGTGTAGCACGTTTCTGGAGAGAAATTCCGCAACGATATAATTTCATAGGCAACAAATGCGAGTCGTGTCAGAAAGTATACTTCCCACCTCGGGAATCCTGCCCAACCTGCCGTCGAAAAAGTATTGGAAAAATGACGGAAATAAAACTGAAAGGAAAAGGGGAAGTAGTGACGTATACGATTATCCATGTTGGTCCTGAGGATTTCGAAGAACAAACACCCTATCCAATTGCGATCATCAAACTCGAAGAAGGCCCTCAGATAACCGCGCAGATAGTCGACTGCGGTTTAGACGAAATAAAAATCGGGATGAAGGTCGAAAGCACCTTTAGGAAGATCCAACAAGATGGACACACCGGTGCCATTTACTACGGATACAAATTTAAGAAGCAACGTCAGTGATACTAGTACTTATTCTTACTCCTTTATTTTTTTCCTGAATATACAGCTTGTGAAATGGTACATTACTTTTTATAAAAAAGATTAAAAATAAAAAAAAAAGAGAGGGAGATGCGTTTATGCATCTATGGGCACTGGTGAATGCCATTCTGGGCTGTAGACGATGAGGCTCGGGTCACCGTAGATACACTGGATGGTTGTTACCTGCATGGATGATGAACCATACATGGAGGTCGGGTCACTAGTGGTGAAGTCTCTGAAGTGAAGCCAGACTTGTTTCGAGTACGCAGGACCAATCGGTTCACCATCGATCATGACGTCTCGGAAGAACAGATCATCCTGTAAGTCCGCTTCTGGACACAGCCCAGTTCCTGCGTTCCCATACGCGCAGACCGCACCATGATCAAGGTAAATCATGGGACCATCAGCATCCCATGTTGTACAGGACATGTAGAAAACCGCTTGACTGCGGAGGTTTTCCATGAGCTGATCAACCCATTTGTAGTGGATGATATCATAGAGAGTTGGTGGTTCTGGGTTATACCAGACCATACCATTGTCTCGTGACGTCTTCCAGGTATCATACATATACCCACGCCAGGAATCCCACCAAACCTGCTCT
>DATLAF010000110.1:0-5429 GCA_035527635.1 Thermoplasmatota archaeon
TT
Source organism: Thermoplasmatota archaeon (assembly GCA_035527635.1). Taxonomy (GTDB): domain Archaea; phylum Thermoplasmatota; class E2; order DHVEG-1; family DHVEG-1; genus SM1-50. The sequence goes on from DATLAF010000110.1 coordinate 3, forward strand.
TGAGATATCGCCGATATCCAGGCAATATAACATATAATCCTTCAGGTGATAAAATTCGAGGTTTTTTCGACATCCTTCAATCATCTTCTCTTCAATATCACTCCCAATAATGTGTACCCCAATAAGTCCTGCCTCAAGCAGTATCCCACCAGTACCGCAAAAGGGATCAAGTAATGTCTGTTGTTTGTTTACTCTCGAAAGATTAACCAACGCACGTGCGATTTTCGGATGAAGGGTAATTGGTGATAGGAATGGGCGTAAATGCCCTCTTCGTTGTTGAAAAGGACTTGTTTCAATACTTGCTTTTTTAACACCAATATATGCGGTGTTCCCTGTTATAACTGCTCGCAGCTCGATATCAGGATGTGTAAGATTGACTACCCTATGTTTTGTATAGATGTCTCCTAAGTTGTCTATGAGTTGCTGTGAAATAATCGTTGATGAACGATTGTTACATCGGATTGCAATCGATCCATTCTCAATTAGAGGATGTTTTTTAGCATTCCGTACAATATCATCTAACCGAGCAGGACAGGAAAACAAGAGTTCATCGATGACAAACGTCAATGCCAGCCGTTCTGAAAGTCGCTGGATGACTGACACATGTGGTTTGATTTCAACAATGAGGACGTCCTCATTTGAATCCATAACCGTATATACGATATTTTCAGCCTCAAGACTGGCAAGAACTTCAGCGCAGGGAAGTGTTGTATGTTCCTTGGAAAGTTCAAACATCAGCTTCATTGGAGGGCAAACAACCTAAAGGCTCTGTATGCACTGGTCCTAATAAAATCATAGGTTATGGAAATGACGATATACTTTTATGAAAAAAATTTATTTGTTATCGTTTGCATCAGTTTTTTTCTTCTTTACATTTTTCTTTAATGTCTCATCGACTTTATATTTACTGCCATGCTCCCCTTCGAACCATTTCCCATCTGTTTTTTGATCTATTTTTCCGGTGAGTTCATCAAGCTTGTATCGCATATAATCCTGCCCTTTGAACCACTCATCTTGTTGTTTTTTCTGTTCATCTGAATTCTGTTCTGGTTCTTTTTCATCAGATAAATAGGTTGTCTCCTTCTTTTTCGCTTGTGTTGGAATCCGTATCTCTTCTACTCGTGGTTCAAGGCTTGAAGCTGAGCGGTCTCGCTTCTCTGCTTCAGGATATACCATGGGCTCATTTTTGAACCGCTGTTTTTGTTTGTCTTGATGATATGTTCGGGGATCAACGGGTGATTCAACTCCTTTACCCTGGTTCGGTATTTTTGGAGTTCTTTTTTGTCTTAAAAACACATACACGATAGCAAAGATGACGACGAGGATTGCAATAAGAATAGGGAGAATTTGAAGGAATCTTGATTCAGTAAGATCGAAAATAGACCCTTCGACATTCTCGACACGTATTATCGTTGAACCAGGGAGATAACCGCTCTTGATAACCTGAATAGTCTCGGTGGTAATCGTCTCAACATCAGGTGCAAGTACATAGGCTATACCCTGTAGATCGGTAAGTATCGGCGTTGCATCTTCCGTGATATACACAAAAGCACCTTCCACGGGTGCATTATCCTGATCCCTGACGGTGACTTGGAACTCCTTTTTTTCTTCGACAGTACCTCGATCAGTAATAATAGATAATTCACCCTTCAGTACTGTTACTTCGACTGAATCCGGTAAATATCCTTCCTTTGTTGCCGTGATAATAAAAGAGTCTGATTCATCAAAACGTGGGGATTCAACAGTAATAAAGGGCTCTGTTAAACTCGTAAGATGGGTCTTTCCTAGGAGCGTAATGTTCACACCCAGGATAACCGATTCATCCTCTGTACTGACCGTGATATCGTAGTTTCTTTTTTCAAATAAGATAGTACCTGCACTTTCATTCCAGTTGTTTGAATCATAGATTTCAATGATGAGCGCTGGTTCATCTTGTGCAGAGACAGAAGGAGTAAATATCGTGTTCACTACCAACAACAGAATTATAAGACTAAGAAAACTTATTAGAGATTTTTGATACACAGGAATCCTCATCAACGACCTTTGAGTGCTCTATGCGAAGATACGGTAATACATATTTATGTTTTTTGAGGAACGACAGAAAAGGTTTTTAGAAAATTATTTTTCTGCGAGGCGTTTCTTTAGCTCTGTGATAATATCAACTGGACTTGGATCAATTCCTCGTAACACCGCAAGATAACAGCTTGTAAAATCCCCAAGACACATAAGGTACATCATTTTTGCTAGCTGGCTTTTTCCTTTCGGGGAGACCTCAATGATATTCCCTGCGGTATTGCGAAAGAGGTCACGCATGAAACTGAACCGGGTCGTCATATCGATGATCTCTTCGTCCTTATCACGTAGTAAGATACAGGAGAATTGTTTTGATATCTCAGGGTTTGCTGACCAACCGACGATATCATTATGGTTACATTCTGGGACGACATCTGTCCGTGCAATCACCTTGCTGTTTTCGTTGAGTTGATGACGCCATCGTTTCGCAATTGGTGTGTAAATGCCCCATCCGTATATCTGGGGAATTGTATTAAAGATTTTTTTTGCAAGCTGTTTTGCTTGATTGTTTTCTTCAGGAACAGCTTTATTATTTATGGCGACAAAATCCTGTGTCACAGCAATGGTTTCCTGGATATCTGCGTCAATAACCGTCTTCAGCAAACCGATTTTTTTCAAAAATATGATCGAAGGAAATAACAAGTAGGCTGTTGCCGCTCGTGGTTGTATTCCTGCAGGGATTTTCACAAAGGGAACCTCACGTTTTTCCGCGAGGTCCTGAAGTTTTCCACCAGTGGAGATACAAATAATCTTACATTTTTTCTGATATGCTATCTTGAATGAACTAAGGGTCTCATCCGTGTTTCCCGAGTAGCTAATGCAGATAACAAGGGTATCCTTATTCACCCATTTCGGTAGATCATAATCCCGATTAACCAAAAGAGGAACATCAAGTTTATCTCGGAACAGACTTGCCATAATATCCCCAGAAATCGCAGAACCACCCATACCCGCAATAAGGACGTTATCTATTTTGATGAAGTTGAATCGTTCTGTTGCTTCAGCAATCGCCAGAGATTCTTTGATTTGCTCAGGAAACCTGGCGAGCCCATCAAGCATATTTGCTTTATCGACTCGTGTGATTTTTTCAAGATCATTTACCATCATGTTTTACCATCTCATCTCTCTTCATTAGTCATAAGACATGATACTAATTTTGAGACGCATAAGAGCATCGAAGAGAGAAAGAGAAATCATATGGTGTATTCAAAAATATTTCGATTTAGAACCTAGGAAGGGTGTTCTTTTGATGAAAAAAGGGTTAAAAACTCATGTTACTTACAGTGGTGCACATGAAATACGTTCAGGGTGAAATTCTAACGAAAGATGGTTTTGTGAGCGGGTATTTTGGTTTTGAGCAAGATCAAAAGATAGGCGAGGTCAGAAAAGGTACCCCACCTGAAAAACCCGTTGTCAAAGGATTGATTCTCCCAACCGTTGTCAATAGTCATACCCATATCGGTGATTCTTTCATTGGGTCAAAACACCTACAACTCTCTCGTAATGTAAAAGACCTTGTTGCGCCACCAACTGGGTTGAAACATCGTTTGTTAAAGGAAGCATCGGAACAGGAGATTCTAGAGGGGATTCAGATGTCCCTTGTGAAGATGACTGCCTCAGGAACCACATGTTTTTGTGATTTTCGGGAAGGGGGTCTTATTGGGATTTTCCAAATTAGAAAGGCTATGAAAAACTCCAGTATCGATTCAGTGATTCTCTCACGACCATCACAGATGACCTATGAAAAAGAGGAGCTTGATCGACTGTTGCAGAATTCGGATGGAATCGGTTTGAGCAGTATCTCGGATTGGGAGCCTTCCGAGATAGAGAAGATAGCAAAACATGTTCGAACAAAGAAAAAACTGTTCGCGTTGCATGCAAGCGAGGTGGCCCGCGAAGATATCGATGGAATTTTAGATTTACATCCGAATCTGCTTGTGCATATGATTGCTGCGACAAAAGCAGACCTGGAGCGGGTAAAAGATGTTAATGTACCAATCGTCGTATGCCCACGATCATATCTGTTTTTCCGTTTGAAAAACAACCTAGTGCTCATGAAAAAGACTGGAGTTACTCTCCTTCTTGGAACCGACAATGCGATGATTAATACCCCTGATGTGATTGAGGAAGTCCGAATGTTACTTCAAACCGGTGCGTTCTCTCTTGAGGAGTTGTTGACAAATGTCACATATACTCCAAGGAAAGCTTTAAATTTAGATGACTGCATTCAGGGTCGCGACCTATCAGAAAAATTTATCGTTTTAGAGAGGGACTCTTTAAAACTATTATATGTCCCAAAATAGGTAGGGGTGAGAGGGATAACAATGATGAAAATCGAAAACGCGATGTCAAAAGAGTTAGTTGTTGGATACGTTCCAGGTACCATCAGAGAAGCATTGAAGATTCTTGCAAAGCATAATGTGTCAGGGATGCCGATCTTAAAGAAAGACACAAAAAAAGTCGCTGGTGTTCTTACTCGTTCTGATATTTTTAAAAACCCTGATGAAGAGCAAATCGCGTTGATTATGAGCACGAAACCATACACCGTGCTGAAAGACGAAGACTTATCAACCGCTGCAAAGCTTCTGTATGAACATCGAATCCATGGTTTGCCGGTGGTTGATAAAAGAAAGAATCTAGTTGGCATCATCAGCCCGACCGATGTGCTCAAAGCGTTAGATGATAAATATGATGATATCGTTGATAACTATTTTACAAGAAATCTAGTTCCGGTGTACCAGGACACCCCAATTACAATCATAATGGAAATCATTAATGTGACCAGCGAGACCGCACTTCCGATCCTTAATAAAGAATGCGAGCTTGGTGGTATCGTCAGCGAAGGCGATTTGTTTAAACTCAGCCATATTAAAGAAAGTGTATCCCAGACCAACCTTGGTATGGGTGGTGACGAAGATGATTGGACATGGGAAGGAATCAGGGACACGATTCGGTTGTATTATTCGACAACAAAAGTTGATCTCCCACCAGTTGCCGTAAAAGAGATTATGATTACGAATGTCATTAAAGCGTATAAGAATGACCCGATTTCTGAAATCGCCCGAAAAATGATAAAAAACAAAATCAGCCACGTTCCCGTGGTCAGCCCTGAAAACAAACTTCTGGGAATGGTGACCGATATTGATCTGATGGCATGCATGTTTAAATCCTCCAAATGAATTTCCTTTGATGACATGGGAGAATTCCACCGATGCCACAAGATATCTACGATAAAATAATGATATTAGCTAAACGGAGGGGGTTTATCTATCCATCTTTTGAAATCTACGGTGGTATCGCAGGGTTTTATGATTATGGGCCACTTGGTTCTCAGTTAAAAAACAATGTCGAGAA
>DATLAF010000111.1:0-4846 GCA_035527635.1 Thermoplasmatota archaeon
TATATCTTCCCATCTGCTGACATCGAATAGTCAATTCCCGATCACATCGCGTGTGCTTGTATCCCGTATGAAAGAATTCCCCATCAAGCAAAGGAAGTAATCGTTTGTCTGCCAGCCAATGTGTTGCCAACTTGTTTCCATTCTGGTGCTCATCATTCAATCCAACCAAACCCCATCCATCAGGAAGATCCTGCATCGCCGCAAGGGCGTTCAAAAGAAAATCCGGTTGCGGTATCGTATCATCCCCGAGAAAGCAAACCAGATCTCCAATGGATTTTGCAACAAGTTGTTTCACCATCTTCGGACAGCCAATCCGCTCTTCATCCACATCCGTAACGATCTCATAATCATCAACCCCTGCATTCGCTTTAATCGCGACAACGCATCGCCAAACTCTGTCCGGGCGAATCACAGGTAAAATAATACTAACCATATTTTTCAAACCTCCCCGTCGACAAAAAATAAGTAGTATCAATATCAGTTCGATATGTATTATAATCTTCCATGTCCAATAAATCGATCCAAACCCCATCAAACATTGCCCGCCGGTGTTCCCTGTGTTTATATTGAAAATTTCCCCACCCATACAATCCATTATCTTCCAGCGGTTCATGTATAATTTCTCGCCGTAAAACTATCCCCGACCCACCAACAATTTTAGCATAAACAACATTTCCATTTTCCAACTTTTTTGAAGGTCGTCGGAGTAACAACTCATCCCAATCTTTATAAATTGTTGAATGGAAATAATGCGCCGCCTGAACGATATCCAAATGTGCCTGATCAAGAACCCTCGCAAGATCCGACAACCAACCCGCAGGAACTAGCGTATCATTATCCACCTTGGCGACGAATTCAGCATCCTTGGTCATTTCAAAAAAGGCATTCATTGCTCCTGAGATACCTGTGTTTTTTAAATTAAAAATGCATTTAAAGTTCCCAGGATGCTGCAATAAATACTCCACCGTTCCATCCGTTGACCCATTATCAATCACAATTATTTCCCCTTCCGGGGTGTTCTGCAAAAGAATAGGAAGCGTCTGCTTCGTAAATTCAAGTCGATTGAACGTTGTAAATAATACAGGAATCATACGGCCCTCTTGAAATAAGCTAACGAACATTTCGGATCTTTCAAAATCAATCGCATTTCCGAAATACGTAATTCCTTTTTCCGTCTCATTATATCTGTTACCACATCCAGCATTCCATAATACTTTCCGCCCTCAAAATAATGTGCAATCCAATCTTCAATCACATACATTTTAGTATAAAGCCAAAGAACGTTGAACGTATTTGCCGTTTCCTTTTTGTAATGACACCCATCATCAATCACAATATCAAATGGACCGATTTCATCCACAATCTCCAACAAACCATTGGTATCATTCTGATCACATTTAAAGATCGGAAACTTTGTTGAATGCAATTCAATATCCACCCCATATATTTCAGAATTCAGGAAGTATTTTGAAAGCCATTCCAACCCACCTCCATGAAATACTCCTACCTCCAGGATTTTTAATAACTCCCTGTGAATAGGAAGGAACAGCAATTCATATTCCGTTATGAGACCATTCTCATATTTATCTGTCATCACCATTTCTTAATCCCCCAGAAATACAAATCACACGTCGGCTGATATAAATCAAATTCGTATCGTTCAAACAACATATCAATATCCACCACCGCACGAACATCATCCTCTGAAATGTTCTTGTAATAATCGTTAGTGAAAGGAGCGTTATATGGTGTTCTTCGATATGTTCCATGTTCCGGTCTTCCCTTCGTTGCGCAAGTAAAAAGAAATAACCCTCCCGGAACCAATAAATTCAAAACAATCTGCTGAAGCGACATTTTAAAATATGGATCATGCTCAAACGCCTCAGTAGAAATTATTGTGTCAAAGGAACCAGTAAATTTATGCGCAGGACAAATAACATCCACATTCTTTCCTGGACCAAGATCAATCCCAATGTAATCACAATTCTCGAAAAGGTATTTGTTGTTTCCATTAATGTCTAATGACCCAACATCAAGCACCCTTTTATTCTGGAAACTATCAGGAAACTTTTCCTTTACCTTTTCACAGAACTGCTGCTGTCGTGGATGACTCATCTTAAATCTTTCGGGATTTCCTTTTTAATGCGGTTGCTTCCTCCGCCACCTCTTTTATTTCGCTAAAATCACCTAGTTGAGTAGGGGTTTCCGGCTCTAGAATCGATTCTTCTGCCTCAGGGGTACTTTCCCCTTCACCTGCTTCTTCAACCGGTGTTTCGGGCGTTTTTTCGGCTTTTTTACTAGGTATAAGAATGGGTTTCTCCGCGTCGAATCCGATCCCTTTTGCAATCAAATCTTTTCCCACCCCACCATAAACATCCACAACCTGCCCGGCGTAATAAAACGACCAATCTTTCAGTAATTTAATCAACATGGTTTTATGCCTCCTTAAAGTATTCTCGTTTAAAGTAAAAAACACCATCCAACTGGAATATCAATTCCCAACCTTCATTTCCACGCATATTGAGATCTTGAACAACTTGGAAATATGCCGGTTTCAATTCTCCGGATTTTCCTTCTCCTATTTCATACAGAAGTCCAGTACATTTATATTCCCAGCACCGCTTCGGCAGAGGAGTTTCCTTATTCATAAAATCAGTACACTCCGGACAGTAATCCAAAGTGCCGTCCTCTTCATGTTCCTCGAACGTATGCGCTGATACCATAAACGCCCTTCCACATTCTTTACAAACCATTTCAACTTCCATCTTTTTATCCTCCCCGGTTTTTATTCGATCCGTGAAAACGGAATCGACACTACAAAATGACACCAATCTTCCTCTTCCCCTACATTCTGCACAGAGGCTTCATCACAATCAACTGTCCCAAACTTTTTCATATGAAACAATGCCGCCAGCGTATCCGCATATGTGCGTGCGAGCGCGGTTCCGGATAGCCGGGTCACAAATATTCCGATATCAATTATTCCTGAGTACTCCACATCAGCATCCCTACCAAATCCCAATGCACCAACTCTGCCCGGTAAAATGGAACACCGAATCCAGGGCGTACCGGGAGTCGGGACAAAAGGCCCATTCCCAAACGCAATGGAAGTGGTTGTCCACCCAGTTGCTAATCTTGCTTCGATATCAATGCGCTCCTGAGCGTAGCTCATATCAGATCCTTTATCTCATTCAGTTTCTTTTGTATTGTATTCGCCTGATTACGTATCCAGCCTTTTCCCGCCTGTTGAGATGTTCCATATTCAAGAGCCATCGCATATTGCAAATTATTATGAAGATACATTGTCTGCCCCAGCTTGTACTTTGCAAGTCCATCTAAACTTCTCGCAAAATCAGGAGCATCCGATTTTTCATCAAGAGGAGTTTTGCCACCTAGCATTTCTTTTTCACCGGACTCCATTCCACCAACCGATGTTGACCAATTCGCTTTGAAGCGACCAGTGTCAACCGGACTCTGCCGAATCAGATTCGTCATTCCATCCAACACGATTACCCGAACGGCCTTCCCCATAGTTGTATTTACTTTAGCTGCAAGTTTCTTTGTGTCAAAATCAAGTCTCATCATTTTCTCCATTAAAAGTAATTGTTAAAAGTGGAGTTAGTTCCTCAACCTTTACGTAACAAATTACGCCCGATCGACTTTCAGTATATGCTACAACAGTCAAATACCCCTTTTTCCACTATTCCAGATTCTGTTCTGGGTGTAACCAAACCAACCTACCTTGCTTTTCATCAAGTAAACGCATTTTTCTCTTCCCCCTTTTTATTTTATGTACTCCTCCGAACCTGCATTATCCACAACGCCCTTGCCGGATCAATCCTCACATCCTCCACCGTCCATTTCTGACTATTGGAATCCGTGATATAATCTGTGATCTTCGGAGTCGGTGTCAAATTCAAATTTGGGATACTTGCTTTCTGATCAGTACTCAATATCACCCCGCCTGCATCGTCAATTTCCTTTGCCGTATAATCTTCAAACAGAATAGAAAGTCCAGGGTACGGAGGATCTGTTGAAGTGTATAATCCCGTTGTCGTGTTATAAGTAGATGTTCCTTTGGAATAATACGTACAAATCAAAGGAATATCCCCAATGGCCTTAAACGCCGCTTGCGTCGCTTTTTGTAAAACCTGTGTAAGTCCCATTTTATTCACCAAAAATGTACTTCTTAATTAAACACCCGATGGCAATTATTAAGCCGGCAGACATAATTGCCATCGTTACTTCAAGAATAGTAACGCGAGTTTTGAGACCACGGGAGCCATTCCCAAAAACAGCTCTTTTTATATCATCCGTTGTGTTTTTTACATGATGCAAATCTGCTTTCATTCCAAAAACAGCTTCCTCAAGTTTAGTTGTCACGGCCTTTTCTCCTTCATACGCGATATGTTTGACTGATTCCTTTTGTAATTGCTCTGCAACTAAAGGGCTTCAACATATTCCACACTGCATCCGGCAGAACTGCGGGCCTGTCCATTTTGTCCATTACCAACTTAATCGAACCCACTCCAATTTCTTTAAACCCTTTTAAATCCGAATCTGCCGTTCTGTCCGCTATCGCAAGCAGCCGGGCAAATTCACATTGCGCGTTTTGCACCGCTAACGGAATTTCATTATTTTCAACAGCATTTCCAGTCTTATCAACCATGCCAGATCGAGGAAGGTCAAGCGCCTGATTTGCATTAATTATCCAACCATCCCAGTTCATTTGCTCATTCATTACCCGGCAGGCCATAACAGCGTAACCATCTTTTTCCTCGTCGGATAAATTTATCCATGTAGTATCATGTGGATTTGTTTCAATCCAATCATCAATCTGGGCCGT
>DATLAF010000112.1:0-9904 GCA_035527635.1 Thermoplasmatota archaeon
AGGAAAAAAATATTATTACAATCCAGATGGCAAAGAGTATCTAATCTGCAAAGACTGCTGAAAGAAAAGTCGACTATGAGAAATAATAAGAACGAGAACATGAGTTTCTGAGGATATGTTTTTAAAGGAAAATGCAAAATAAAAAATCAAGTGATTATTTACATTTTTTTCTTTCTTCTTCAATCATTTTATAAATTTTATTTCTTTATTTAAGAAGTTCTTCCAATTTTCCCAACTAATTGGTGGTATCTTTAGAATACCATATGTTTTGATGACTTTACCACAATATGGACATATCAACTTATTATCTCTGATGTTTTCTGGTAATCTATCAACCAGATTCTTACATCTATTACACAAATGTGCCATGTACCATTGGTGCTTTTGTAAAAATATAAACTTTTTGGAGGTTGTCCATAATTGAAAACAAGAGATTATTTATTATTAGATTCTTCAAACAAGAATGGAACACCGATTAAAATTATTCCAATCGTTACAGAAACAGAAAATGTGAATAACGGGGTTAGATACATGGGCATTATAACAGATAAAAAACCTAAAAAAATCATGAGTAATCCCCCAAATATAAAAATTATCTTCCCAGCTTTCACGATAAACATCCTTTTTCTTTCTTATTTTTATATAATCACTCAAGTAATAAATCTTTGGTAGGTTATATGTAATTGAAAAAAACACATGATTGTTTATTCAGAATCGTAGTAAAACAAAATTATCATTCTTATTTATCTATATTGGAGTTAAATTCACGCCAATATGGATTGTCGTCTGTACACAAGGGGCAATACAATCCTCCAGGTCGTAGGTCTGCTTTAATGAATTTATGTCCTCTTGAACAAATATATAAGACGACGATATTCTTTCACCTTTTCTTTTTTATAAGAAATAAACAATTTGTTATTAATAACAATTTCTCTGATAAAAATATGCATTTTTTAAGGTTATCAGTAAATGAAACCCGATCAACAAACCAGGTTCTGAGGATATGTTTTTAAAGAACGAGGTATTAGGATAGTGATAATAAAGGAGAAATAAAGATGGCGATAGGTTTTGTTCTTATGCATATTTTATCATTGCATGAAAATGAAGTATTCAATAAACTCTCGAAAATCCCTGAGGTTGTTGAAATTCATTCATTATTTGGAGAATATGATCTTATCGCAAAAATTGAAGCAAAAGATTATGAGAGCATCGCAAAAATCATTATTCATAAGATTAAAACAATCAATGGCGTAACAGAAACCAAGACATTAACAGGAATAAAGATGCATTAAAATAACAGATTCAAAAGAATGATTTATTTTTACTCTTTGAATAGGTGTACTAAGGATATGTTTTTAAAGAAAGAATTGTTTTAAACCTGTAATATTGGATGTAGACTATGTCAAAAAGTAGTAGAAAACAGAGGGACCTGGACGAGAAAAAGGTACTTTCTGAACTGGTGAAAAACTCAAAAGAAAACGTAGATACGATTGCGAAACACTGTGGTTTCTCAAGACAAAAAGTCTGGAGAATTATTAAACAACTGGAAGCAAGTCAAAAAATCTGGGGGTATTCAGCTATTGTTGATCCTGAAAAACAAGGTCTTCAAAAATTCATTATATTTTTTAAACAATCACCACGTGTTTCAGATAGTAAAACTGCTGAAAAAGTCAACTTAGATGAAATCAAAAAGAATTACTCAGAACTTGATATCACAATTGAAACGAGTCACTATATTCATGGTGAATATGACTGGATAATCATTTTTACAGCTAAAGATATAAAACAAGCAAAAAAATTCATAAATTTATTGCATGAGAAATATCCTGGATTAATCGAAAAGATCAATCTTTCGCAGGTTCTTTATACAACAAGAGACCACTGCATATTAAACCCTGATAAATTGAAAGTGAAGGAATTTATATAAAACCGTGTCAATGCTTGTCCGATGATGTTCTATCAATGATTACACCAAAACAAAGGGTTGTGAGGATATGTTTTTAAAGAAAGGATGGTTTACAATAATGGGAGATAACATATGTATTACAATGAAAAATGTAAACATTTAAACAAAGGATATAATGTAATCAAAAAAGAAAGCACGCCACAAAGTTATAACCCTCTAGGAAAAAAGTATACATGTGATAAAAATCAAATGATAGAGACAGGATGTCCTTGTTGTGATGGATTTGAAAAAAAATAAAACCGTGTTAATGTTTGTCTCAAAAGTGATGATAGGTTTATATATTAGGAGATTGGAGGAAAAAACAAGGGATTAGACACCCTAAATAATAACTAAATCCAGACTTAACTCTCTGACTTATTGAAAAAGTACGTCCCCAACCCCATAATAACAATACAAAGAACCAAGATAATTCCCAGATCAATCAACGGAGGCAGAACATAATTCACACCAGTAAAGCTTCCACGTAACCCATCTACCATATAAAACAATGGATTACAATATGAAAGGATTTGTAACCAACCCGGTAAAAATGTGTTCACCGGATAAAACATCGAAGACAAAAATAACAACGGCATCAGAATCAGACTCATTACTGATTCAAATCCCTCAAAATCATGCATTTTTGACGCGACAATCAGACCAAATCCCACCGCAGTAAAAGAAAGCAACACCATTATTACTAAGGTCAAAAGCAAACTCGCAGGACTCACCGTTGGTACACCAAGAGCAATCGCGATAATCATAATGAGGATCCCTTGAAACAACGCAATCGTAGCACCTCCAAGGGTTCTACCGATCACAATCGACAGACGGCTCACCGGGGCAACAAGAACCTCCTGCAAAAACCCAGACTGCTTATCCCACAGTACCGACACACCAGTAAACATCGAGGAAAACAAAATTGCCATCGCAATAATGCCTGGGGCAAGAAAATTAATGTACGATCCCTCCATCTCGGGGAACACCGCGATATTAAACCCAAACCCGAGGATGAACAGGAAAAACAACGGTTGAACGATCGTCGTCAACACCCTGCTTTTCGCCCGCAGAAACCGTTTCATTTGACGAAGCCACAGCATATAGATGGCTTGGAAATCCTTTTGATTCATTTCTTTTGCCGCCTCAGACGAAATCTCGCCGGTTTCTTCATTCCCGTACTTGGTGTCTCTTGAGCTTGTTCACGCATGCTACGCCCGGTATAATAGAGGAACACATCATCCAGGGTTGGCCTACGAACATCCACTGAGGATATAGTGACATTGATGGTTCGCGCGATATCAAAGATCAACGGGATTTTTTCCTCACCACGTTCAGCACCAATAGTTAACTTGGAATCATGTGGCGTTATATTACTGATCCATGACTCCTGCTCCAATCGTTTATGTAATGTCGTAGTATCAGAACATGACAACGTAATCACATCATGACCAACAGATTTCTTTAGCACATCAACAGTATTCATCACCATGATTTTCCCATGGTCTATGATGCCGATATAATCACATAAAAAATCAGCCTCATCCATGTAATGCGTTGTTAAAAAAATCGTTGTTTTCTCATCCTTGTTTAATTGTTTGATATATTCCCAGATCGCCCGTCGTGTTTGCGCATCCAAGCCCAACGTAGGTTCATCTAAAAACAAAACCTTAGGGGAATGCATCAGACCACGAGCGATCTCAAGTCTTCGTTTCATACCACCTGAATACTGCTTGACTAAGACATCTTTTTTATCTATGAGATCAACAAGGGTCAATACCTCGCCAATCCGTTTTTTCCGTGTCTCTGGTGATAGCCCATACATTCGAGCATGAAAATCAAGGTTCTCTCTGCCGGTAAGCTCGGTGTCTAATGCGGGTTCTTGGAAAACAATCCCAATATTTTCTCGTACATTCGCCCGCTGTTTTAAGATATCAAACCCTGCGATAGACGCAGATCCCTCCGATGGGTATAACAGGGTGGTCAGCATTTTAATCGTCGTTGTCTTTCCTGCACCGTTCGGGCCAAGAAAACCAAAAATCTCTCCTTCTTTTACAGAAAATGTAATATGATCAACAGCGGTAAAACCATCATATGTTTTTGTTAGATTCTCTGTTGTAATAATCTCCATGGTTGATACCTGTTCTTCGTTCTGCTAAGAATACCCTTTGTTTTATATAATTATCTTTTGCGCACGATCGCGAAATAGTTATCAGGAAACCGTTTCGAATGAATTTTTACGCTTGTCACACGCTCAATACGAAAACCAGTATCTCGCAATTCCTGGAGAAATTCAGCCCCCCCATAGAGATGATAGAATCGAGGAACAGAAAGGTTATGCGATCTCCAGTAGACGTCGATGTCACCAAAATCACGTGTCCGAACAATGAGTTGCTTCAGAAAATGTTTATAGTACTTATCCTGCCAACGGGACCAGACGCTGATCAATGCGGTCCCTTGTGGTCTGAGCGCACGTAAAACCTCTTGTAGAGCGGCATGGCGGTGTTCTTTGCCTTGAATGTTATGCAAAGAAGCGATGAACAAGGCTGCGTCAAGCATGTTATCTGCGATCGGCAGCTGCACAACATCCGCATGAACCAGCGAAACATTCCTGTTGGGTTTCGTATGAAGTTTCCGTCGAACAATGTTAAGCATCTTACCTGAAATATCCACTCCGAAAACAGACGAACACTGTTCCGCGGCCGGAAAAAGATGACGCCCGTTCCCACAGCCAAGATCAGCGACTACATCTGTTTCTTTCAAAGAACCAATAAAGTCAAGACAATAGCCCCAGGGTTTTTGCCGTGTTGTATCAAAACTATCTGCTATCGCATCCCAGGTTTCTTGTGCGGTCAATCGATACGCTGGCTGCATTGCTCTCCTACAAAATGAATAATTTATTGCAGACGATCTGCGATGAGTTCAAATGCAATGATCGGATGTTCAAGATCAAACGCCTGAATCGTCTTCGGATGCAACTCTCCAAACAACCCAATTTCCCTATCTTTTCTTATCACCGCAGCGCATCGTCCCTCAATAAACGCTCCATGAGATTTCTCTTTTACCACTGGTTTATAACCACATTCCCGAAGTACGTTTTCCACCAGTGATTTACACTCGGTGAAGTTGGCTTTCGCATCAATCTTCAGGCCAGCGAGATGATGCTGATTCTTCGCCTGTTCATCGACAACGACCCCGACTTCAAAAATCTGCTGCGGCAAGGAATGATGCCTATTTTCCCGGAGAAGCTTCAGAAGAGACGGTAACAAACTCACTCGCAACCCCCTATACTCTTCACCAATGGGATTTTCAATCTCAACCATCGTTCTTTTTTCAAGGCCCATGCGTACAAACTCATCTTCTTGATTCGAAATGACAAAGGTAGTGACCTCGTTGAAACCAACACCAATCATAATACTCCGTAACACTTCCATAAGCTGATGGTTCGGTAACGTCCTGCCAAACGTCAATGCTTTGGGAACATCAGTCTCAAACTGATCAAACCCATACCCAACGGCTACATCCTCAATCAAATCAACCTCATGAAGAATATCGGAACGCCATGCAGCAACCTCCACCATGATGTTTCCATCATCTGCATCAGTTGCATTATGTCCCATTTTTTTCAAACACATCGCAACATCGTTTGCCTTCAATGAGGTGCCAAGCAGAGTATTGACATAGGCGACAGAGACTTTTTGCTTCATTACAGTAAAATCAGGGGTGATTATTTTCTTACCCTCATCGTGGACCGTTGTTTGGTAGATTTTTCCGCCTCGCTCAGCAAGCGCGGTTGTGACGATGTTCAGCGCGTAATTAATCGCTTTTTTATCAGTACCGGTGACATCGATAAATATCTCCTTGGTGTATGGGGTTACCTCTGTTAAACTACCATTGATGATAGGAGGAAACGAAAGTACGTTGTTATGCGCATCAACAATCAGCGGATATTTATCAAACCCATCAAGGAGATGGGCGTAATCAGTCCCTTTCTCATGTTTTTTCAAAATCTCACGTAAGGTCATTGTTTCATCTTTTGCAAGAGGTACAAACGACACAGCATCAGGATCAACCGCTTTGTAGGTGAATGGCGGCGTCACCGGTTCTGCATTATGCACACCAATGGCGACTTTCTTTCTATTTCTGCCTAATCCGACATGGAGTTTCTCCTGAAGACCCATTAGTGACGTAATCAGTTCATCGGTCATGGTAACATTTTTAATAACCGCTGTAGTGACAAATGGCCTGATTTTTTTTACTGATGCATCAACTGTTAATGAAACGTCTGAGCTTGCGACCTCATAGGTTTGTAGTCCGGTGCGAAACCCAAAAAACGCTCGTGATGCACGCGCGATTCCTTCAACCGAGGTCAGATCAGGCCTGTTTGGGAAGAATTCAATGTTAATCTCATCATCAGTCGAATGACTGAAATCTCCACCAATCATCGGAAGTTTTTCAATGAGGACATCCTTTGGAACCGTATATCCAAGTAATTGAATGAAATCATGGTAATTAAAGGTCACAAGCGGCATACAGACAAGGGAATAGAATCCAGGTATATTTACTTCTTGGCTGAGTATATTTCACATTTGGCAGCTTTATGTTTTGTTGGTTGATTTCACCATTCATCACTTAAATCACTAGGAGAAGGGAACACCCTTTATACTGATAAATATTTTCATCGTCACCAGTCACACCGTTTAAACCATTCAAAACGAGAAGAATGGTTCCATACCAATTTTTCTATTCTTTTGGCATAAAATGAAAATATTTTAGCAATACTATGATGCCTATTTAGTACTCAATGTTGAACTACTTGTTTTAGTTTTCAATATTAAACTACTGAGCTGAGTAATTGTTGGAGAAGAAGGCTGAACACTAGGCTTGCTTTGCGGGTTGCTTTGAGAAGTGCTTTGGCTGCTGACCAAACTACTATCAAGATATTTGAAAGAAATAGATGGGTCTCCAAAATAGTTTAACTCATAATAAAGTCCCCTATAAATCCCAAAAACAAGGTTTATTCTCCAAGCATTATCCTCTTTTGAATCCTGATTTGCTTTACTAATCACTGTTATGTTCTCATCGAACACGGCATCCCAGAATTGACGATTATAACATTGTGAAGGGCCATTTGTAGAAAATCCTTTACCAACACCATATCTAGAATTCCATATACCAGCAAATGCACCATGTTCTGTTTTGACTGTAAGATATTCAGCAATTGAATCATAAGGAAGACACTTATCATTTTCACCTATATTGTCAAATGCACCAGAAAAGCATGCTTGGCTATAGACAAAAAAATACTTGTCATTTGTCATATTATAAACATCATGGCACTCCTCAAGTATTATGCCACTTCTCATCGTTACTGGTTCATCAAGTTTCATATTATGATAATTATTTCCATGACCAATATGATCAATGATATGAACATCGCTGTTTATCCTATCTATAATATCTTGTTTTGGCCAACCACCAGTGCCTATGTCTGGTTCAGGCCAGCCATTTAAACGCCAATTTCTATCATATAATTTGTCAATATCAAACTTGTTTTCTGGGAATCCCTGAGTTGTATAGAAATATCTGTGGCATTTACCAACAAGGTCATCCATGTAATTGCCACCCCACTTACCGTGCAACATAGCTCCTAAATCTTCACCAACAAGTAATACTTTTTTTAGGTATGGCTGGTCATTGTCTGTATTCATATAAGAAATGGTCTTACTAGTGAAATTCTGAACATCATTTAAATTATCTACACATGCACGACCAACAAATACCTCTGCAAATAGATCACTTTCCTCGTCTTTTTCACCATATAAATCACTAATGTTGTCGCTAAAATATATACCATCTAGTCTAATAAAATCATTTTCTGTAACTGTTATAGAGGTATTCAAATAAGGAATAATACCAACTCTAACAACTTCATGAAAATTAAAAAGCCTTCCTCTAAGAGACTTCTCCTTTATATAAAAAGTTACAGATTCCCAAGAACCACCAAGATGTGAATAAAATGATGTCATAAATATTCTAACAAATCCCTTTGAATCAAAAAGAACGATACCCATTTTAGAAAGAAAAAAGGAAAGAAAACCGATACTAGTATTCAGCAAAAGATCAGACCTGGATAAATTAAAAGAAAACCTGAAATAATTTTCATTGGAAAGATCTATTGGATTATTGAAAATTAAATCTATACCTGCGTGTTCTATTTCATTTGTACAATTAAATCGCATAGAGCTATTTCCAATTATGTAATTAGTGTAATCGACTGATGGGCCGATTAAATCATCAGAACAAGTAACTTCAATACCAGGATCACCAACTGAAATATCCATGTCAGAGGGATTTGGAGTCTCTGGTGAATTCCAGGTTCCATCAAGACCTGCATAATATAGATCAGAAGGAAGATTTCCAAGAATATTACTACCAAAAAGGTATCGTGCTGGAACAATCTCGGTATCTCCACCTAGAAGGACATATTCTATTCCATAGGTTTCATAAGCGTATTTTATGAAGTTTCTTATCTTATCTGGTTCATCAATACCAGTGAAATTATTGTAAATGTCCTCAACAGTATAAATTAGTGTTTCTATACCTTCAGAATCATGAGCTTGCTTTAATGGCTCAAATCCACTTTTCAAAGCATCACTAGTGATAATTAAAAGGTCGTAATCCATTTGATAAGTAACTCGGTGTAAGGTTTGTGAGTATGCTCCAAGCATATCTGGATTGTCAACTTTTGCCATTACCTCGTTGTTGTCCTGTCTTAATCCTCTATATAAACTGTTATCCATTAGTACATTCGTTGTTTCGACATTTACAGTCAAATCTGGATAATAATATAGCTCACCTTTTGCAGGAATGTATTGAACAGGATGAAGAATTAAAATAAGGATAACATAGCCTTTACAATGATAAGTACCAACCTCTGTGTACAATTTACCTGGGAACATTTCGGTCGAACTATATATTTTTTCATTTGGAATGGGTATGGGTGCGTCTTGGGTATCAGATAATGAAAAAACTTCACCTGCAGGCTCAACAAGATATCCAGCGCCTAAAAAAATCCTTTCACCTGGATTTATAACTATGCTGCTCACTTTTGAGTTTGGTGGAAGAAGTAAATATACGCCTTTCATTGGTAATAGCGGTTCACCAGGATTCGCATCACAAGGTAGATTGTTCATACAAATACTATCATATTCATAACTATCGATATTTATTCTCGAGATTACAGGTGATTCAAATAGATAGGATTTCAATACATTATTGTTATTTTGTTCGCCTGCATTCGTAATACTATTTAATGAGGCCAAAAGAAATAGACTTGTTATTACCACTATCAGAGGTTTCTTATCCATATCTTTCCCCCGTATATGATTTTATATCTGATATCCCCTTTAAAAACATATCCTCCCCCGTAAATTATGTTTTTTATACAAATTAAATGGAAAAAAAGAGAAAAAGAGAGATTTTTCTCTTAACATTGGTCCTTGAAGAGTCACCTTTCAATTCGTTTAAAGCGATTCAGTATCTTTCCTGGCATGTTGTATCATGCAAGTTCATATTGTGCTTGTACGCGCATAAAACCACGTTAAATATAGGTGAAATAAACGTGATATTAATCACAATAAAAAAGAAATGAAAAGAAACTGAATAGAAGTCTCAGCATCATTTCGACGATTTCAGACAGTCTCTGTATCATCCAACATTTTTAGATTGACTTGGATTTAAAAAGTTCTCAATACTCCAATTCCAACCAAGAACAGTTGCTAAAAACATCCAACGTGCAGCCCAACCAGTTGCTTTCCAAATCAACCACATTCCTCGTATTAATAACAGAGGATGTGTAATATACATCTGTTCTCGAACCCACACTATTGAATGGTCATATAACCAAGAACCTCGACCCAATTTAATCCATAATATCAATACAACAAAAGCTAAAAGTTT
>DATLAF010000113.1:0-2320 GCA_035527635.1 Thermoplasmatota archaeon
TCCATCACAGTTTTGGTATTATACAACTCCTGGGGAATACTCTCTCTGACAAGACCATACTCGTCAATCAAAGAAATAATTTCCCTGACAGTCGTTGCATTCTTGGCCTTGATGTGACCAGTCAAATACCTCACATCATCGAAAGGAACACAAGGCAGGGCATCCAGAGACAAAGGCTGAGTGGCATTCAACTGAACCTTGCCATCTCTATCAATATAAGTCTTGATGTCCTTACCACTTCCAGCAATTGCATACTGAAAAATAAGACCACGAGTAGAATTAGAAGGAATAACATGGGCCTTACGCAAAACATCACGATGACTCCAAGGCATATCTCCCTCAACTTTTCTTTGAGGATACTTACAAATCTGATAAGCAACATCTTTAACAGACTTATCATTATACCAATGAGAAATAGCATTACGCAATCCACGGCCCCATCCAGTGGTTCCCTTCAAATTCTTAACATAAGTCAAGAAAGTGAAAAGGTGCGTGCTAATACGGCAAACGTCCTGCAAAGATCCCAAAGCCATTCTTCGGACCTTTTTATCATCTGAAGTTGCAGCCAGTGCCAGGACATAAATCGCAGGATCATTAAATCTTGCACGGCCACCTTTGCTGACTTCAACGACCCTATCGATAACTTTACAAGGCTTGGACTTCAGCATCTTGAGAATATGATCGGTGTTATCGAATGTCAGTTTTCTTGCTGTCGTATAATAGGTGCCATCCAGGGTTCCGAGAATGAGGAACCTATCTAAACGGGTCATATCATCTGCTTTGAAGACATATCCGCCAGCGGCATTCAAAACCTGATCTTCTCTGGTACGAGTGGAAACATTTCTCGGTGTTACATTTCTCATTGTTCTGTTTGTGTAATTCTTAGCCATTTTTGTTTTCCCTTTCTATTGGTTTTTTCCTTTCGACTCTTACATTATAGCATGGTTTTGTGATTTTTTTAAATTTTCTACAAAAAAAATAGCGTCATGGAGATATCACATTAGTCAGTATCTCGCGTGTTGTCGTGGTTTTGACCGTATTCTTTTCGCCGTTGAAGACCTCGGACTACTGCGAACCGTTCTTATAACTCGCACGCTATTAAATTTTCTACAAAAAAGAGACAACCAAAGTCTCAATGTAATAATCATAATACAAATCATCGGGACTTTTGGAAATCACGATTTTTGACTTTGGTTGTCTCTTTAAAAAAAATAGGTCAAGTATATTGAAATTGGTGTTTTGTTATTTTCAAGATAATAGTTAACCAACTTCATTCAGACCTTTAATGCCGCTGGTCGGATTCGAACCGACACGCCCTTTCGGACACAAGATTTTGATTTGTCTGTAAAAAGATCTTGCACGTCTGCCATTCCGTCACAGCGGCTAATATTTACCAATATTTTCCCTTGCCGTGACCATCAAAAACTGCTTTATCTATAGCTTCAGCAAGGACTTCATGTGCTTCATGTACATCGTCATGTCCCTGATGAATCACATTATCAGATCCATCTAAAACCCTAACGGTATAATTACCACCTTCATCAATAGGAAGTATAGAAATAGTTATTGAATCACCATTTTCTTTAATACAATCCTCAAGATATTCTAATGCCCCAATAATGTCTTCTTTATTCATTTTTACATCCTTTCTTTTTTTTGGCAAAAAGTTACAAGGCTATTTGCCAATCAATCGATATAATTCTGTGATATGTTTTTCTATCTCATATCTGGCCAATATGGAATTTTTATCATCACCATACTTTTCTTTCAGAACTTCGTTTAAATCTCTGATCATCGTTTTCACGGCTTCAAGGTAGTCATCCATCTCTCCTACATAAAGAGATAGAACCAATGAAATCGCATCCCGTCTTTGTTCAAACATATTTGACATTTCATGTTTCCTTTCTTATTTTTTTTACATCAAAAGGTTAAATTTCCGGCGTAATCAATGCTTCTCCAATATATTGTACATTATTTTCTATTACTTCTGAACGACTTAGACGAGGAATAAAAACACGACAATATTTATCTCCATCAAGTGTCTGAGTTATCAACCCTTGGACCATACCATAATCCTGGAAATTAACAGAACACCACCGGCCAATATCTTTGTCTTCAACTTTCATTTTTTTTTACATACTTTCTAATTTCTGCGGCAAAAAAAAATAGGTCAAGTTATAATGAATTGGTTTTTTGGTTTCTTAGTATAGAAGTTAACCAACTCAATTCAGACCTTAACTGCTCTTGAGGGGAGTTAAACCCACTATCTGATGATTGAAGGTCATCTATCCTATTCTGTTAGACGACAAGAGCAAATATT
>DATLAF010000114.1:0-9186 GCA_035527635.1 Thermoplasmatota archaeon
CGACCAGTAGAATCATTAAAGTATTCAATCTCATGATTCAACTTTACCCCAGTTGTGCTGATAAATACGAGATCATCACCATCATCCTGCGTATGCGCTGCGAGATCAGCATCAGAAGGAAGACTAATTAACACCGGAAAGTTCGTAAGATTAGCAATCACTTTAGTATGATCGATAGTGATCTTTTTCCGATAGGACCAGTTACTATTCCACCAAGGATCAGCACGACCTAAAGAATCAGGACAAGAATTTACTAAAAGATCCTTGCTTTCTGAAATAACAGAGTCAAATGCGATAGCTCCATCTTTAGATTCCTTAGAATCAACCATTGCCGTAGGAGTAGATTTTTCTGATGACGGATAATCAGGACTTCGAACCTGCAAACCGACCGCAGGGATAAACGCACCTACTATGAAAACCAAAACGATTCCAAAAAAAAGAATTTTATTTGTAGAATGATTTTTAAATAATCTGAGGTAATTAAACCTTTTAACACTTACGTTCAAACCTTTCTTCCCCCATATATAATTCTACATGGCCTATATAGATATACTGCCCTATAATAAAAATGTTTCGTTATATATATAAAAATGGAACGCTTGTAAAAAAAGATAGAGTATTTAAATATTCTAGGAGACTAATGTCTTTTTAGAAACTATGACAAAGAAAAAGTCAAGACCTAACATATGATATTTTTCTAATCATTAAATCATTATAGGCGTAATATTTTTCAAGAATCTTTGTTCCCTCTCCATCTCATTTGTTTGAACCAAAGCTTGAATTCTTCACAGAAATCCTCTCTCGGTGAGTTTATATAGAAAAAATCTGTTCATCCAATCAGGGAAGAGAACATGGACGCTTTTGAAACGATTCTCACAAGACGAAGTATTCGAAAATACAAAAAGCAGCAAGCAATCTCAGAGGAACTTGTTCAGAAACTCTTACACGCTGCCTTTAGCGCTCCGTCTGCTGGTAACCAACAACCATGGCATTTTGTCATCCTGGATGATCGTAAGATGCTTAAGGTGATCCATACCTTTCATCCCAGTGCGAGGATGCTGACTGATGCAGACAAAGCTATCATTATTTGTGGTGATTTACATTTGGAGAAATTCAAAGGCTACTGGATGATTGATTGCGCGGCAGCAACAGAAAACATCCTGCTTGCCGCCCATAGTCTTGGACTTGGTGCCTGCTGGCTTGGGTTGTATCCGCGGGAAGGTCGTGTTGCAGGAATGCGTAAGTTATTACGGCTCCCGGCTCACATTATCCCCTTAGCGATAGTCGCTCTTGGGTACCCTGCAGAGATAAAATCAAAAGAAGATCGATACGACCAGTCACGAGTCCATTTGAACAAATGGTGAATTCAAAAAGAAATCATTTCTTAAAACGGTATTTTTCTTCCTGCTGCGTCCCTATGGTAGACACCAAAGTCTTTTACGTTTTTCAATGTTTCTGCATCGAAGATCGGGCCATCAAGGCAGACCCGTAATCCGTTCCCAATGCAGCATTGTCCACAGATGCCGATGGAGCATTTCATGTATCGTTCCAATGATGCTTGAAACGAAATGGTCTTAGAAGAGGAAAGAAGGGTTTTCATCATTGGTTCTGGGCCGCAGGTGTAGACCGCGTCAATGGTTTCTTTGTTGATGATTTCCTTTGCAAGCTCCGAGGCAAATCCCTGATAACCGGTTGAACCATCATCAGTTGAGACAAAGACGGTCGCACCACATTGTCGAAAGCGATCTTCAAAGAAGAGTTCATTTTTTGTTTTCACCCCGATGATGACTGTTGATTTTAATTTTTTCTTCCGCGCTAATTCCACCGCTGGTGCAAGCATCGCAACCCCGGTTCCCCCACCAACGAAGAGAAGATGCGTCCCCTGCAGGGTAAATCCGTTCCCATAGGGGCCTCGTATACCGATCGTATCTCCTTTCTGTAGCTGATACAGCGCATGGGTAGCGGAGCCGATTTTACGAAACGTGATTGCCTTTACCTTGTTGGTTATCTGAGAAACACTCATCGGTATTTCGTCAACACCGGGAATCCAAATCATGAAAAATTGACCAGGCAGGACAGGGCCAGAGTATCCAAAGGTGATGGTTTTGATATCGGTTGCTTCGGTGCAGCTTGTAAGGATCCTGGTGATGGATGGAATGTTCATGGGAAGGCAGCTCCTATGAGTTCAGTGATTTTTGTATACCCATGGTTCTTCATCCAGACCTCAATTTCTTTACAAACAGATTTGAAGACCTCCGGACCACGATAATAGACAGCGGACCCGATCTGAACAGCAGAGGCACCCGCCATAAAATATTCAATCGCATCCTCTCCGGTGGTTACCCCACCGACTCCGATGACCGGGATGTCGACGTGTTGTGCGATGTCGTACACGCAGCGAACCCCGATGGGTTTGATCGCTTTACCAGAGTACCCACCAATCTTGTTCGCCAGAATTGGACGAGTGGTCTCAATATCAATTTTCATGGCTTTCACCGTGTTGATGGCAACAATGGCATCTGCTTGTGCTTTTTCAGCGGCCTGGGCGATTTCCACAAGGTTCATGATGTTTGGTGACACCTTGACAAACACGGGAAGATGGAGTTGTTGTTTCATCGAAGAGACAATTTCATTGACTAAAACGGGATCGCATCCAACCTCCAATCCATAGTGTTTTGCATGCGGGCAGCTGATGTTCAGTTCGATTGCGTCTGCCCCGTACTGTTGCATCTGTGTCCCAAGAAAAACAAAATCCTTGACATTGGCTGCATAAATACTACCGATAATAGGTGTTTTGGAATTTTTTAATGGCATCATTTCTTGTCCGTAGATATCTATCCCAGGATTGGGGAGACCCATGGCATTTAACAGACCATGTTCAAGTTCGATGACGGTTGGATTTGCATATCCTTCGCGTTGCTGCATCCCGATGGATTTGGTAACGATAGCACCAGCTCCACAGTCGATCATCCGTTGCATGCTTCCTGCATCCTCATCCATGATTCCTGAGGCTAGCATCGTCGGATTTTTTAAGTGAAGCGGTCCGATTGTTGTACTGATATCTACCACAATAACACCACATCGTGAAATACAATCTTGTATATAGCCATTTTCACCAACGATTATTAGGAAAAACCAAGAACAAACAATGTTAACGATCGTTAATTATATATACTTATTAAATATATCATATACTATGCAGCGTACACCCTGCGAATTCATGATTTGGAACGGTATCCCAGCGATACGAAAAGAACTCGCTGAGTCCTTAATCAAACAGTTTGGGCTCAGCCAGCGGGAAGCTGCAGAAAAACTTGGGTTAACACCCTCAGCAATCTGTCAATATCTCTCAAAAAAAAGGGGAAAAACTGATCTTTTTGATGAAACAATCATCCAAGAAATCACGATTTCCGCAGAACGTATCATCAAAAACGATGGCACCTCTGTCATCATCGAAACCTGCCGCATCTGCCGACTTGTACAAAAAAACAAACATGCCGCTCCATTCTTCAATGAACCTCAGAAAAAGACAGACTAAACAAATCGTTTGAAGCACCATCTGAAGCCAGGAGTCTCGCCACTTACGTCCAATTACTATTGTTTCTTTCAAATACGTATGCTGATCCAGTACCTCCTCCGTTGCCATCATCATATACTGATTCAATAAGAGCATAGTCGCCATCGAGAATTGCTCCCACCACTCGTCCCGTGAGAAGGGACTGCTAGATTCTGGTAATATTAAGGTTATTGTTCTATCGTTTACAGACCAGACAGCCGGAAAAACAGTAGCTATCAATAGAATATAAATAAAAATACAAAATACCTTTTTTCTCATAACCTTTCTCCCCCTAAACAATAGATTTCATAAGAGTTGTTATTCTGTCGATTCATTTAAATACATTGTAAAAATAATTTTCATAACATCAATAATAAAAAATTACGAGACTATTCTCGCAGCAGCTCCCAGCAATTCTCTAGCAGTGTTCCAGCAGCGCCACAGCATATCTCCACCAGTCTCCGCCTTCCAGCACGACAGCATACAAAATTACTCCATATGTGTCAGCAAAGAAAATGCTGCAAAGTTCTGTGCAAAAGTATCGGCGCTGAAATTATGCAAAGCTCATAGCTGGGAACCGTTGCTATCGGTTAATTTCTATTATCATAATTCTGAACAACAAACGATATTTACTGAGTATCTTCGTAATCAGCTTACAGATAGAAACGTAGAGCTTCAATCCCTCTTTATCTGGCAAACAATAAGATTACTCAGGATATCGGCTTATCCATTAGTCAAAATCAATCCTTAACTCTTTACTAGAGAGGTCAACCAGACTCATATCATGAGACTGCACCGCATCGAAAAAAGTCCGCATTGAATGAACTATTCTATAATTGAAATAACGGTCAACCTGTTTGCCCAGGAGTATCTCATACGAGATAGTGTTTTTAATGTCCTGATACTCGCTGAAAGTAGTCAATTCATCCATCGATTATCACCTCCTTTTTCTTTGTACCACTGATACTTTCTTTAAGATTCTTGATATTGATTTTATTATACTGGACACGCTTCACCATATATCGCATGTAAACAGCTGTGGGTAACCGCACATAGAAAAAATCATCGTACTTATGGAAAAACAATCTCAAACCACAGGGGGCATGTAAAACAAATAAGTCTTGCAAATCCTATCGCTTCCCCCAGCGTCTGCATAAACTATATGCAAAATATACGAATCGTATCTGCATAAGAATTTCAAGAACTGCTGCTGATTCTGACATGTGAGCAACATCGAGTTAATGCTAGTCCGCACCGTGTCTGTAAGACTCTGTAGCCTGTGGACTTCTTTTACATTGACGAACCATCTCATCGAACTCGTAGTCATTCTCACCTGATTCACGAACGGGCTTAATGAAGGTGATGATAAAGCAACATTCATGTACATTCTTGGAAAAATAATGCCAGTATCTATCATTGTCTTCTCAGTTACGATCATCCTTGGTCAATTCTTCTTTTCACAAATCGTCCCAATGATATAAAAAACAAGGACAGGGATATGCAAATGAACAAGTAGGAGGAGATATACCAGGTACACTACATGATAACATTGTTTATTAACTGTAACACCCATGAGCTTCTTGAAGGTGGATTGGGATGCAAAACGAGGGAAATAAAGCCTCAACGCTCGAATTAAAACGACCAGTTGCGGTTCGGGCTTTGAGACGGAGTAATGTACGCAAGAAAATTGCGGAATATCTTTTTGAAATCAGTCCGAATTATAGTTACACCGCTGATATAGCTTATCATGTGCGGACAACACCATCGAACGTGATCGGGGCGTTACGCGGCATGGAAGAACGATACAAGGAAGATGAATCATTACTAAATCTTGACATCGTACAAGAAAAAAGCTGCGGGAATAACGTACGCTTGTACGGGATTACAAGTTTTGGAAAAGAAATGATTAAATCAGTTATCGAAAAGGAATAAGGTGATAAGATGTTCATGGGAAAATATCTCTTATCGAGCCATACTGATTGTTATTTGATGGATGAGGAGTTTTTTACAACCGAACAGAAGAAAGAGGAACGATAACTGTTCATGTCACCGTCTCAGAAGAACCACCTGCGGTGAGGAGTTCTTGTAAAACAATGCTGTATTGTCCAGGTTCGACAGTAAGCAGTCTTTTCGCATGATCTTTTAAGAATCCACCATACTCAATTTCTTCTTTTGAGAACTTCCATTTTACCTCAGCGCCTTTTCCAAGTGCAAGTAAAAATGCATAAGCGATCGATTTTCCTTTGGGAGTATCAGGATAGTTCTTTATTTCCGCAAGAGCCTTTTTTTCCCCAAAGGTCATATACGTACGAGCGACCGCATCTGCAAATGCAGCAAGTGGTGGTAACTGGTTATAGACCGGTAGTTGAGAAAGTATCATTCTACGTTGTTTATACTCAAACGCAAGCAGAACAATATTAGACGGGGTATCATCAAGCTGAAAGAGAGATGAAGCCATCTCTGTATCATCTAGGACTGACCCAAGAAATTCCATCCCAAATTCAGACCAGAACCGCTCTAAGATTTTCCCCGGGGTGGTTTTTGATACAATCAATGGTTCCTGGCTTTTAGTAAGGAAAAACTCAAGTACTGTTTTTTCAGAGGAATTTGGTTGTAACGCATCGACAAACCGCGTAACATCGGTGCCATAGGAGACACCATCTAAGACTAAGATTTTCTCTTCAACTTCCTTGACATGCTCTTCTTGGCTTTTTGAAATTTTTTTAATAAATTCATAGTCAGTCAATTTTCCGGTGAGGTAGTCCTGCAGATGTGCAGTTTTTTGCTTATCAGAGAGAACCTGATGTTTCCCGACATGTGTTATGACCTCGATGTCAAAATTATCTGAGAGATTTCGTTGCAACATGTATTTCGAGATCGTAAACATGGTGTTTTGTGTCAACTTTGTGCAGTTCTCACAAAGAGCGATGATACTCTGTGCTGGTTTCCACTCGATTCTGAGATAATTAAGAGAGAGATAGTCTTTCTTTTTCGCTGTTTCTGCAGAGATATGCGGACAGCTCATGACGTCTTTTACAGACGACAAACCAAGTTTATTTCTAATGAACTCAATAAATTCTAAAGGAGGACATGCGTTTCGTCCCGTACAAACATATCCAGCATCCCAGGAGAAAACATAGAGGTTTTTCTTAAATGCAATATCTTTTATACCGCGAAGTCGAAACACCGGGTCATCAAAATGTTGTACCGCGATGAGTTTTTCTTTGTCTGCCTTCCCCCGTTGCGCATACGTAATATCTCCAGTCGGAAACGTCAATGCTGCGAGGTAAGGTGCTTTTTCTGAGATTGCAAGCAGATATGTTCCAGCAAGTGCGCCATCTAATCCTTTTTTATGTGAGAGTTTCTCAAGTTTTTTCTCATCAGTGCGGTATTGATGGATTCTTGTCAGTTGTTTTCGAAGTTTCTGAAAATATTTTTTATTATCGTCTGTGCATGTGGGAAGGATGAGAAACGGATCATCTTGTAATTTTTTTGCATTTTCAACAAGATATTTCTCCTGTGATTTTGGTGCTGTCCGTGCAAAACTTTTCGCTCTTCTATTTTTCTTTGCCATTTGATGAAACGATAAAAGGAGAGGTGTTAAAGTAAGTTGCGATAACTTAAAAAAAAAGATCATGATTCTTTATTCATTGTGAGACTATGAGTGTCTATGATGTGATTATCTCTCGAAGGACGATTCGGCGATTTCATCAAAAACCAATAAAACTTGGAATTTTAAAAAAATGTGTAGACGCTGGACGTCTTGCTCCTTCAGCTGCCAATCTTCAAATTCTTGAGTACTGTATTGTAACCGATAAAAAACTCTGTGACCAAGTGTTCGACGCACTTCATTGGGCAGCTTATATTCAGCCGAAGTGGGCTCCAAAGGAAACGGAACGGCCGACCGCCTATATCGTTGTCCTGGTGAAAGATACAAAGAATCCCTATTATGAAAGAGATGTCGGTTTTGCAACCGAGAATATTGTCCTTGCCGCGGAGGGAGAAGGCCTTGGAAGCTGTATCTTATGCAATATCGAACATGCGAAGATCCAGGAGATCTGCAAAATACCCCTCATGCTTGCTGTTGACTCCGTGATTGCTCTTGGGTACAAAGCGGAAACATCTGTGGTAGAGGACCTGAAGGACTCCGTGAAATACTGGCGAGATGAACAGGACATCCTCCATGTCCCAAAACGAACATTAGACGACATCATCCATATCAACACGTTTTCATAAGACAAATGAATGAGAAAAGACAAAACGTTAAAATCGCTCTTAGTGTATACCCCTAGCGCATGAGAGAATATAGAATCAAAAGAGGTCATAACCCAGATCTTAATGCACTTGTTTCCGAGTATTACGGGGCAAAAGGAGATATTAGACAAGGGATGCAATTCTCAGTAGAAGGAATTGGGACGGTTACTATGAGGCATGAAAAAAGCTCTCTTTTCATTGATATCGTTCCTCCAAAGAAGGTATGTAGTGATTATGGTGTCATCAAGAAATGGAACGAGTTCCTTTTAACAGCTACAGGCAAGGATGCAAAAGAACGGAAAAAGGATTTTGGAAGAATTTAGTGTCGGAAAACTATTTTAACTCATGGTGGATTCTAATTACGAGGAAAAACCATGAGAGACCAGAATTGGCATCCAAAAATTGTAGAATCTTATCTTATTAAACATTATAAAAATGAGAGATCACGAAAAACCGTACGAGTATATCTAAAGGTTTTTTTTACGATCATTAACAAAGAACCAGAGAGATGGTTGAAACAATCAGAAAAAACAATTAAAGAAGATCTATGGACACTCGCACAGAAAATAGAGAACAAGCCAAACAAGACACAGAGTACGATTTTTACTCTTGTTAAAAAATACCTGGAAAGACATAATATACAACTAAAACCTCTTGAATGGGAAGAGTTACGACTTCGAAATAATCTTGTTAAATCAGTCCGACCGTTAGTGAAAAAAGCAACACCAACACAACATGACCTAAAGAAAATCTTATCGTTTGCTTCTAATATCAAAACAAAGGCATTCTTTATTTTACTCGCCAGTTCAGGATTAAGACGCGATGAATTATTACAACTGACTTGGAATGACATTGATATTAAAAACCGAATGATAATTTTACCGGAAGATATTGCGAAAGGAAAAATACCACGATTTACTTATTTCTCAGAGGAAGCGAGAGAACTACTAGAATTATGGAAACCAGAACGAGAAAAACTATTGCTTAAACTTCATAGAAAATCTACAATATTACGCAATATACTACAGAAAAAAGGATATGAACTAAAAAAAGTCAAAGGGTACTGGAAAGTTTACAAGGATAGGAAAGAACTTACAGAGGAAGAGGTTATTAAATTAGATAATCGCGTGTTTCCCTATGAAGCTGAAAACTTTGAGAAGATATGGATTCGACTCTTAGAGAAAGCTGGAGAACCTTATAATAAGCGAGATGATAACGACAGATTGCAATATCCACGATATGCATATAACATTCACTCCTTACGAAGATTTTGGTTTACTCAATTGCGATCTGATCGGATGAACGACGAATTTTATAATTATATTGGTGGACACACTAGTCTTCTTGACCGAACTTATGGAGATTGGTTACATGAT
>DATLAF010000115.1:0-7498 GCA_035527635.1 Thermoplasmatota archaeon
AGGGATATAGGTTTTTAAAGAAGAAACTGTTTTAAACCTGTAATATTGGATGTAGACTATGGCAAAAAATAGTAGAGAACAGATAGATAAAGACGAGAGAAAGGTTCTTGCTGAGATTCAGAAAAACTCGAACCAAAACATTGACACGATTGCTAAACATTGTGGTTTCTCCAGACAAAAAGTATGGAGAACCATTAAACATTTAGAAGATAATAAAACAATTTGGGGATACACTGCTGTCGCAGACGAAGAAGCAGAAGGACTTAAACATTTCGCCCTGCTGGTGAAGAGAAATACGATACCATTTGATGTATCTACCAAAAATGAACTTATATTTGAAAACCTCGATGATTACTTACCAGGTGTAGTGAAAATTGATGATATCTTCTTTACTCATGGAAGTTTCGATGCAGTTGTCACCTTTTACACCTCTGATCTTGCCAGTGCAAAAAAATTTATCCGAGAAATCCTTAAAAGAGTCGGTAAATATATAAAAGAGATTCTTCTCCTTGAGACTATTATACCGATTCGGAAGAAAGGTATTAAGAATCCTCATATTAATAAATTAGTTGAATACCTCTAGCATAAGTTAAACGGAGAAATAGTATTGCTTTCCATTACATGAGTTAAAACCATGTTAATGCTTGTTCGATAATATATAAAAATATCATTTCTGTTGAGTTGGTGTCTAATGATGAATCGTATATCAACCTATTTGTTCTTATTATTGAGCGATAATTTATGTATCTAACTTTTTTTAAGAATCGCGCATAAGACGATACAGATAAATACTCCTGCAAAAACTGCAATGAACGTCGCAATCTGTGTTGGGAAGAGAATCGGGAAAATAACTGGAAGTAAGGCAGCACCGATGTTACTTATAGAGATATAAAGACTAGCGGCAATTCCGACGTTTGATTCAGTTACTCCTTTTTCTGTTTCTTGACTGTAGAGGGCAAGCGGCCAAGGAGCTTGAAAGCAGGCACCAAAAAGGAATGCAATAAGTACCAGGAGTAACCAGGGATAGTTATTGGTATATAAACCGAACAGAACAAGCCAGAAGAGCAGAGCTCCTCCTATTGCAATGAGTGCTACTTTTTTCACTCCATATTTCTTTGCAATAAAAGGAGCAAAAAATGCACCTAATGCACACCCATACAACATGACTCCTGAAATGTAACCTCCCTCCTGAAAGGGATACAGTGCGTGGATAAACCCTGAGATGACTAAGGTAATTCCGACGATGAAAAATCCGATAAATGGGTAAAAGTACGCATTCTTTGTGCTCAGCACTTGTCTCATCCCATCAGTAAATTTCATTTTTTCTATTTTAACACGTTCTTCCGGCGGGGTCATAGGATGGTCTTTAGCTATGCAAATCCAAAGGATAAATGCGATAACCGCAAGTGCCCCAAAGAGGAGAAACCCATTGAAAATTTGGCTGGTGGTCTTCTCTGGGGTGAGAATCGGCATCAGTAGAGAACCTGTTCCAAAGCCTATAAACAACCCTGATGCTCCAATTCCAATTGGTAAGCTGGCGTGTTTTGCAGGAAACCATCGGAACATCTGTGGTGCAAGAGCAACCAGGATCCAAGCAAGACCAATTCCTGCGATGACACTGCTAAGAAGGACTGTTTCGTAACTGTTAAGAAGCCAGGGCCGCAATCCAAAACCAATTGCCATGAACAGCGCACCGATGGAGACAGACATTTTCGGTCCTTTTTTATCAATTAATACTCCAGCTGGCCATGCGAAGAAAATAACAAACATACCAATAAGTGAGATTATCAAATGTGCTTCCCATTCAGGGACAAGGAATGTTGTTTGAAAGGTTTTCAGCATAGGCGATAACGCAAACCAGTTTGCCCCGTATGCGAAGATGACGAACCAAAATATACCGACGATAGCCCAACGATAACCGTAGAGTTTCTGTTCCATATACTGCCTCTGCGCCGGGGGATGCTAATAATGTTATTAAAAGTTAACTATGGATATCCTCAACGATTATTGGTTTATTGAAAAAAAAGTAAAAAGAAGAGGTTCTGTTTTTATATGATAATGAAAACAAAGAAGACAAACCCATTGATTGTTTTTGTCACTTCAGGAACACCATCTGCTTTTATTGATATGGTAATTATAACGTTACCGAAACCAAGAACTGGTGTGTTTTCAATACTTGTTATGTTATTCACATCAAGAGATGGTATTGTTCCTGACATTGTCTGTCCTGAGACTATGAAATTACCGTCAACTGTTATCTCCCAGAAAACATTTGTTGCACTTGCTTCACCACTATTTGTAACATCAGTTGAAACAGCAAGCAACCCACCGTTTATTGTACCAATAGTTAAAAGAGGTTTAAGGTCTGTGATCGTCACAAGACGAGGAGTGGACCAGTCGCTCTCATACTCATTTTGATCTTTTGCTTTTACTTTCACTTCATAGGTCCCTGGAACAGTCCACATGTATTGTGTTTGTACTGATGCACCAGATGCATACGGACCAAACCAATTAGTGGTATATGGTCCAAAGTTCCACTGGTACCAGACTTGGTCTTGATCTGGGTCTGTTGTACTTGTTGTGTAGGTATATTCAATGTTGATTCCTCCATGTGCTGGTCCATTTGGTGTTGTTGGTTTTTGCGGTGGGCTATTACCCTCTCCCAGTACCGTTGCTGAGCCTTCGTAGGGAAGATAGTTCTGTTTTGTTACGGTAACATACATGGTCCCAGGGGCAGATGGTGAGATATTAAATGTTATTTGACCTGCGCTGTTTGTTGTTCCAGTCACATAAACATCAGTCCCTTTCCAGAGGCATACATACGCCTGATTGACCGGGCTACCATCAGAACTCACCGAGACTGTAAACGCAGAAGAACCAACAGGTAATTGGTTTGGATGGGTTACGGTGATCGCAATTGGGTTTTCTTTCCAGATAGGGAGTTCAGGATCCCCAAGCAACGTAAGTTCAGTAAAACAATATTTGGACACCGCGCTATTATCTACTTCTTCGTTTTTATGGTTGGAAAAAGCAGCTCCTAGCTTATAGAGGTTATCTTGAAAAATTGATTTAAAGAACTCAATATCGTATCCCATCGAGAGTGTATTATATGAGCCACCATAATACCAGCCGTATCGTGAGTTCCCTATGAAGGCGATTCCACCTCCATTGCTGTTTCTTACAAAATGTTCAGCGATACAATTCGTCTCGTCATATGCTGCTGGGTCACAGCCCATAGAATAAAAAATGCTCTGTTTATTTCCGTTCGTTAACGCATCCATATCAGAATTACCTAACCCGATATCGTGATTCACGTATCCTGTTCCCATAAAATTAGACCCAGAATGGTCAGCGTGGTTCATGAGATTCTGCCCTGCATTGATTGCGGCAATGACATTTGAGAGATGGTTACCACCCTGGCTATCATAGACTGTTGTCATCACCCAACTCGACGGGATGTAGGCATTTTTAATATTAATCTTACATTGTTCAGCATGGGTGCTACTGTCGAGATCAAAACCATAGAACCCTGCGTTCTTTGCATAGTCGGTCAATGGGGGATTTTTCTCATAGGTTAATATCTTGTTTATAAAATTCCCTATCTGACCAGTACCACTCCCGGGGCCTGTAACGGAT
This sequence comes from Thermoplasmatota archaeon, assembly GCA_035527635.1. GTDB lineage: Archaea > Thermoplasmatota > E2 > DHVEG-1 > DHVEG-1 > SM1-50. Next base: position 3,637 of record DATLAF010000115.1, read on the forward strand.
GCACGTCCAACATTGACTTCGCAAACATAATCAGAATCAAAATCTGCATAGTATTCATCATTAGCAACAGGGTCAGGGTCGACTGAAGAAAATGTTTTATAATGGCAGGGTACAACATTGACATCACCGCCAAGGAGAACATAGGTAGTACCCCAATTTGTATAGACATCCTGTACAAATGCTCGGATTTTTTCAACATTCGAGCCACTATAGCCTCCACTGTTGTAAATCCATGTTGTTGTGATGATATTTGCTGGAATACCTTTTCTTGTTTTCCAGTCTTGTAATGGTTGAAACTCATTCACCCAGCTATCCTGGGTTATAATCACATAATCATAATCACCTGGACTAACACCAACTGGTTTAGGATTTAGGGTAGATTGAAGCGTGACATTTTCTGGGTTGATCACCATGTTTTGAACCATGTGTTGATACTGTTCTCGTCCGCTGTCTGATATATGTCTCGAAAGATAATCACCACAGATATAACCACCAATACCTTCGATAGTAAAAGTTATCGAGGTTGCAAGAATTAATTTCTTTTGAAGAGGAACATAATGCATTGGATATATTACGATATGAGCGATACCTTGGCCTGCTAGATCGCTTTGACCTGTTAATTCTATGTTTTTTAATGGATAGGTTTGGCTTGATTGATAGGTCTGAGTATCGGGTGCAACAAACTGGTATTCACTTTCTATTCTGTCAATTGGACGTGCAGGTTGCGCTGGGTACAGAAGGTAAGTTCCATCAAGTGTTTGTTCTTTTATGTTATTGATACGAATATTTGTTGCTTTCATGCCGGTTGGGAGCGCTATCTGTATATTTTTTATTGGTATCATTGGTTTTCCAACCTCAGTGATGTGACTTCCTTCGTTCAAATGTATGTTGTCATATCCGTTTTGAGTACTAAATGAAAAATCATTTATCGAAAAGGTGAGTGTAAATGTGCTTTGATATGGTATTTGAAGAACATCTGCTTTTTTTTCCCCCGAGATCGATGAAGATGGATACATCGAAATGATCATACTACATATGATTAAAGAAAAAACTATCGTTTTTATGGTTTTTTTGTGTTGTATTCAATATTCCCCCTAATTATTTTATTGTAGGTCAACGAGATATTTAAACTTAACGAATGTTAATTGTCATGTGTTCCTTTTTATTATATTGATACTTCAAAATATAATAAAAAAAAATTATTAAAACAACCCAGGGGAGAGCCCAGCGGGGTACCAAATACCACGCGGCTCCTATCAAGACAGCCCGGTCAGCACCAAATACTGCCGAACCGCCCTCCAGGTATGATACTCTTTGTCATCCATGCTATATAAATCTACGCTGACAAAACGACAAACTGAAATAACAATATTTGGATAACAACAGGATATTTCAAAAAATATTAGAAATTTTTTAATGAAGTTATCGCTTTAGAACATTACCTCTATGAAAAGAAAATCGGTGAACCGTGATCCGATTTGACGACATAGAGGCACAGGAAACCTCCGGTACATCACTGCCTTTATAACCGATGATCTCTGGGAAAATACCACACATGGAAACATCCATAATAATTTTTCTTCGTAGTGAAGATACGGTAGCGAGATCCCATATATGAAATTAGAAGGTACAATCATCGTAGTATATTTTATAGGAATCTATCTACGAGCGCGACAACAAAATCATTCCACTAGGAACACAAATGTTATGGTTAACCTATTGAAACGAAGAAAAAAGAATTGACTCATATGAGTGATTCAATTCTTACCCTATTGTGCTTCCCTATCATCAATTTTTAAAAAATATTTTCTTTTTTTTAATGGAATTTAAGAGGAGAGATGATACACAACGTACGGTTCTTGTTTCCATCCGATTTTCTCATATACATCAAGAGCGGACCTGTTGTCCTTATGGGCGTATAGCCTCAGAAACGCTACTCCTTGCTTGCGCGATTTCTGTCGCACATAATCAAGCAACTGGGTGAACACTTTCTTTTTCCGTGATTCCTTCTGAACGTACACGCTTTGAATCCACCAGATCGGTTTGTTCCTCCAATCGCTCCATTCAACCGTGATCATTACCTGTCCAACAATCGTATTGTTTTCCTCTGCGACGAGATAGAACCCTTTGTTTTTATCAGACAACAACGCTTTCACACCAGCAAGAACTATTTCAGGATTCAGAATAATATCTTCAGATTCTTTCGCAAGGGCAATATTCTGGGTTGTAATCATCTCAGCATCTCTTTTTGTTGCCATTCGTATCTTCATATTGATAAAAAGAATAGTGCACCATGTTTTAATATTTCGAAAAAATAACTAGGTTAAGATTGAAGAATAAATCGTAGTATGGGGAACGTATGAGGAAATCTTTCCATAAGAGCCTGCAGAACATCCAAGATGGTGAAATGAACCGGGTATGGTGTTGCTAAAGAGACGGGTATCGTATCGTAATCACTGCTGTTCTCACTATTTACAATCATTACTTGTCCGGAAAACTCACTATTTCTTTTTATCGGTGCTTTAACACTTACGTTGACTGTGATTGGTTCGTCTTCCGGAGTGAGATTGTTTCCATCTGAGGGATTAAATGTCCAGGTGCCCCAATCCGGCCATTCGCTGATTTTCCAACTTAGATTCGTTAGAGCAGCACCAATATTTTCCACAGTGAAACTTCCCAAGATCGTTGCACCAGGTTTGACATTAACCCAGGTAAAAGAACCGTTACAGAATAATTTTTCATGAATCTTATAGCCTGTTTCAAGAGAGATTGGTATCGTATCATAATCGTTACTGTTTTCGATGTTTACGACCTTCACTTCCCCTGTAAAAATTTGATGCTCTTGGTTTGGTACTTCAACATTCACAGTGATAGTAACAGGCCCATCCTCTGGCTTTAGGTTATTTCCATCTAAGGGTGAAAATGTCCACGTTCCCCAACTTGGCCATTCAGCTATCGCCCAATCGAGATGTGAGCCGGCCTCACCGATGTTGCTTACCGTGAAACTGTCAGTAACTGTTTCATTTGGAGTAACGTTCGTCCATTGGAGCGATCCACTGCAGGATAAATCTGGGGTACCGGTGTCTTCTCTTAATATATCAATGATAACTCCCTCGATTATTGTTAACCCATATGGAATCTCATCTGGGATAAGGTACCAACCATTGAAGGGTCCTCCCCATCCAAAATTCAGATGATAATACTCATCTGTATTGTACCCATCAATAACGAGATTATGACCTTTTGTCGGACCAGGATCCACCACTGCAAGATGGGCAGGTAATGCATCCTTCATATTATTTGATAATCTTTGATAAAGATAAGGATCGTTTTCATCGAGTAAGGAAATTGTTGTACAATTGAATCGTTGATACGCGTCGTATGCTTGGTTCACGCCAAAGGTTCCTGATCCACTTGCCCCATAGACTTGGGTTGCAGCAACACCACATGCAAAAGTGATCGCTGCTTTATCATCATTCGTGGGAGGAATTTGATTCTCATAATGTGATTGAAGGATAGAAAGATAAGAATTTAACTGAGGAAACGAAGGAAAACCATAGGCGATATAGTCGTTATCAATCCAATAGTTGTTACCACCATAATTATGATGGTAGTCATCACTATCATCAAATTGGATGTAGTTTGTCGTATTGTGATAGTTTAATATTTGCGCCATCGTCACCGCAGGACACCCAGCGACACTTCGTGACCCTCCATGAGAAATATCAAGAGGACAGAAATTGTTGTAGGGAGCATTCTGGTTCCAATTGGTCAAGATCCAACCTCCTGTCGGGGTAGAACCTTCAGGGGGCCATTGTTCAAATCTTCCAGAAACTACAGGGTTATCTTTGGCATATGAATC
>DATLAF010000116.1:0-2686 GCA_035527635.1 Thermoplasmatota archaeon
TCAGATAGGATGGGATGCACTCACCCCCCATATAACAATAATAATATATACGGATTCACATACATTCCACCATTAAAGGGGGTAGATAACCAAGAAAAACAACTCTTAAGTGGTGGAAGAATTATGCAAGACACCCTACAAAGATACAAGGATTATCTTTGTGGAGAACACGATAATGAAAACACAAGAGACAGCAAAATAACCGCGATACGGATTTTCCTTAGACGGACAAAGGAGATAATCAACCAGGAGACGTTACAAGAGTTCAAAATATGGTTTAACAAACATTATCAGCATAACAGCCGGAACAACCGTATCAACTCCTTGAATCAATTCTTCCGATGGATCGGACAACCAGAACTGCAAATGAAACACATCGGGTTCATCGAAACAAACCAACACGCATTAAACGAACAGGAGATGGACCTTCTTATCACGCTATCGGAACAGAACCCACTAGAACATCTTATCATCATGCTGCTTTTCGACGGACCTTTGCGACCATCTGAAATAATTAACATACAGATAAACCAAAGAGAAAAAGATATACTCTATCTGAAAAACACCAAAACAGGAAATAAAGACAAGATACTCAGTCCAGAGATCCAAAAAGCATGGGACAACTACCTACAAATACGACCACAACCAAAACCTGGGAACGAACAGTACCTTATCCTGAAAGATAAATACAAACAGAAAGGATACAAATATCAGGATACCGACCCGATTAATGACATGATACATAATGTCGTTAGACTTGCAGGGATACAGAAGACTGTGACAGCGTATACCATCCGGCGGACAAGCGGAACGCTCAGGGCGAACAAGTACAGCAAATACTATATAGGCGATCCGAAACTCCTACAGATGTTCTTCGGACATACTTGTTTCAGCACAACAATGAGGTACATCCGTATAACAGATGAAGACCTCAGACGATATCATGATGAACAGCAAAGAATCCGGTGTAAATCAGAGGTAAGTGGAATAAACACAGAGGTATCAGACATAAATCTTATTTATTCTCCACAGGATTTAAATATCTATAACGAGGGGGATGACAACAGCAGCGTGTCATTCTCCTGCTCTTTTTCTTTTATTGATTTTTTAACGGTCCTACCTACGATCAATAATATTTTCTCCGCAAGGGGCATCCCTGGACTGGCTCTTATTCAGGTTCAATTCCTGAACAGGGATATTGGTGAGGGGTGTTCATCTAATGATCTTTTTGCCTCCGAACTTTTTTTAAATAACAATGATGAATTATTTTCCCCCTCACCGTTTTCCTCCCAAGGCGGCTTTTGAATGAAAATACTCGATGCAACCTGTGGGTTTCGTGGAATCTGGTATCAGAAAAACCATCCGTTTGTCACATTCATGGACGTCCGAAAAGGAAACATAGATAGTAAAACAGAGGGAGTTAAATTCAAAAGTAGACGAAGATGGAAAATTAATCCAGATGTAGTATCGGAATGGAAAGACGCGCCATTTCCTGACAATTATTTTGATATGATTATCTTTGACCCCCCTCATATTTTAACAGAGGATGGAAAAACACTTTCCGCACTACAAAAAGAATACGGAACATTGAATAAAAATAATTACAAAGAAGTATTAAAAACTGGTATAAATAAATTATTTGAGATATTGAAGCCAGAAGGGACGTTTATCTTAAAGTGGTGTGAAAATAGTGTCCCTGTTAATGAGATAATAAAATTAGTCCCCTATCAACCTCTGTTCGGTTCTAATACCAAATCGAAAGGTCACACGGCTAATTACTGGATTGTTTTTCTTAAATATCGCATGGATAAAACCCTGGAGGATTGTTGAATGACTTCTATTTCTGATTCCGACGATAAAACCACCATGATGATAATCGGGATACCCAGCCCGCAACTCTACAACGCCATACGCGATGAGGTCTTGATGTGTATCGACTCCTGGGAGAACTACGGCAAGGAGAAAAAGAAATGAATATAGAAACTAGAATATTATTAATTATTCTTATTCCACTTGGGACATTCGCTCTTGCTATTCTAGCGTATGGATTTTGGATTATTTCTCATTATCCCAATAAAATGGAGGAAAAGAAATGAGTAAAAAAGGGAAACAACGTATTTATAGATACAACGGGGAAGTATTCATGCGGAGAAGGGGGAGGCCGAAGATAAGATGATTTTTATCAGCAAGAACGAGAAAGGAGAACCAGCCTGGCGTTTAATCCAGGAAGGGCGGAAACGGGTCACCAGACGACTTAAACCAGTCACAGTAGGGAAGATACTGGCGGTGCAGCCAGGACGCGGTAAAAAAGCCGTTGGATACATCAGAGTCTTGTCATGTATCAACTCTTTTGGACATTTTAATGAATCAATTTTCATCTTGAATCCCATAATGCACCGCTGTTTTAATATGTTCATTCATTGTTCATGTCCCACAAGCGAATTTTCGTCTGCCATTCTAGATAGATGGAAACAATCAGAGGCAACCGAAGAAGGATTTGAGTCATGGGATGGATTGATGCAATGGTTGATGAATCATAAAATACAAATTCATAGAACTTTTCGTATCGAATTTGAATACATCGGGGAGGAGAAGAAACCATGATAAATAAACTCACAACCGAACAACTACAACAACTCACCAACCTCAAACAAACAGGACAATACCGACGCGCCAGAGAACCAAA
>DATLAF010000117.1:0-3662 GCA_035527635.1 Thermoplasmatota archaeon
TGGGAACCTCGAACCCAACCTTTTAAATATCAAACTTTGACAAGAATAATTATGATGTGCTAAAATGTAACTGCCTACCTCCTAATAGGCGAAATACTATGCAACAGAAACAACCGTCACAACTTTATAGGCTTCAAAACAGACAGGAGTTGCAACTTGACGGTTGTCCTGTCTGTTTTTAATTCTGTAAAAAAAACAAAAATGAAAGACTGTGAGATCCCTGGCGGAGCAACTCTTTGGGCAAGACAAACAATAAATAGTGAGATCTTTCACAAAAATGGTGATTGGTTTAAGATATGGTTTTACTTGGTAAATAGGGTTTCTCATAAAAATACAAAACGCTACAAAAGGGGTGAAACATTCCTCCAGTATGAGTGGGTTTGTGAGGCAACAGACACCACAAAAGACCAAGTAAAAAAGTGCGTAGGTTGGCTCCGAGAAATGGGCATGGTCAGCACCGCAAGAAGCACTAGAGGAGTAACGCTGAAAATACTTAATTATAGCTATTATCAAGACCTAAATAACTATTATTACAAATTAAAAGCACCAGACTCGGCACCAGAGAAGCACCAGAGAAGCACTAGAGAAGCACCCCGATACAACAAGAATGATAAGAATGATAAGAATGATAAGAACTCTATAACTAGCGACGTCAAAAAAACGTCGCAGGAGACAGACCAGATAATGAAGATATTTTACAAAATAAATCCTACTCTTAATTGGGGAAACAAAACAACACGTAAAGCATGTTCCGAGATGATTAAGAGGTTCGGCTTGGACGGCACGATCACAATGGCAAAGTCAATCGTGGAAGTTCAAGGGAAGCAATACGCTCCGACAGCCACAACCCCATATCAGATGAAAGAAAAGCTCGCACAATTCAAGGTCTACTTTGATCGGCAAAAAAGCAATAAACCATCATTTACAAAAATATCATGAAAATGGAATACACCAGAGCAATTTATTACAAGGATGGAACTTCTGAAACAATTACACCAGCAGAAGAACAAGGAATCAAACAGCGACTACTTGCTGGGGATAAGTTCATTGAGTTTCAGGGAGAGTTTATCAGTGCAGACACAGTTGCTAGAATGGGAAAGCACCACGCCACAGAGACTATAAATAAACTAGAACAGAATGAGGCAGACATGGAGCTTCTGAGCAGTGGACACCAGAAATTATACAAACAGAAAAGAGAGCTGATCAAGGAGAAGGTGATGAAAAGGGCAGATAGAGAAAAAACAAAACAGCTTCCTGAGTTTGATGATGGCCCTGACTATTACTTAAACGAGCATGGAGAAAAAATGTATTCTTAACAAACAACTAAAATGAACAACAAAATTCTGTTGACAATAAATATATAGTATGCTATACTCATAGCATAATCAATTAAGACTAAACAAATGCACAAGAAAGTTATCAGCGTCGAGAAGCTGAAACAACTGGTTGGAATCTGGGACAGCCATGAGCACGTTGAGGGCGTTGCGAAAGAACTGGGTGTCCTTCCTGGCACAGTAACGAGCTGGGCAAGCGAGCTGAGAAAAAGAGGTGTGGTTCTTGCAAAGAAGATCCGCAAGAGAAGGAGCACCTTTGATAAGTTCATTGAAAGCATCTCATAGTGTTTCCATTTGCGGGGATATTCCTCGCAATGGGAATATTATAAAAACAAACAAATGAAAAAGCCAAAATGTCAAAACAAATACTGTAAAACTCCATATGATGATGTGACATATGAGCCAGACCCATTCGATGAAGAACTTAATGACGATGACACTCCTGTTTATCAATGCAAAAATTGTAGAGAGGACTCATTAATGGACATCTAACCAATAAAAACAAACAAATGTATAAAATCAAAAATGAATGTGCTTGGTGCGGTTTGAAGATACAGAACAGTGCAGGCAGGTATCATACTAAAGGAAATGCTTGTGACGCTTGCGGTCTAAGATTCAATTCTGTTATACAGAAAACAATCACTCAGACAGAGGCAGACAAAGACCTTGAGATGCGAAGAGCAAGAATGTTAATTGTTAATAAAAACAAATGAGAACAATCAAATTCAGAGAATGGATGAGAAACGATAAAAAGATGAGATATTTTTACCTAGGACAGCAAGTCAGGTCTGGTACGCCTTCGCTTGAGGAATTACACATTATGCAATTCACAGGTCTCCTCGACAAAAAAGGAAAAGAGATTTATGAAGGGGATATAGTGATGGGTAGGGCAACCTACGAAAGTAAGGATACCCCAGAAGAAGTTAGGTGGATTGACAAAACAACTGGAGATGGTGGCGGGATGGACCTAATGGGATGGTTTCCTTTAAATATTTATTCTACCAATGGACAAAACAGTTGTGCTGATGAATTTTATGATTTAGATAATTGTGAAGTCATCGGAAACATTTATGAGAATAATAATTTATTAAAATAAAATGAAAGAACTACTAAAAGCACACGGCAAAATCTTTAACTTCAAGAACGATCCTATGCTGGGCAAACTGACCCACGTTCCTGACGAACCATACGAAATGCAACGTGACGAACAAGTTGAAGATGAGGTTGAACAAATGATGCTTGACGACCACGACTGCCGAGGAGATGACCCCGACAGTGGATGCCGAGGTTGCATGGAGATATTAAATGCAAAAAAATGAACAAGTATGAAAAGGTGCACCACGAACTGGTCAAGGATGCTATGAGCGGCAAGGTTAGAATTTCTCCGCTAAAAGCAATCAGGTCTTTCTGCTTGGAGTGTGTCGGATACCAACAGGCGGAAGTGAAAGATTGCATGGGAGACGAGTGTCCACTTTTTAAGTTCCGTTATGGTAAGAATATGACGGGGCGTTCCAAGAAATGAAGGTCCCCAGCGCGCCCCATCAGCGCTCTCCACGTTATTTAAGACACTTAAACCCCCTAAGACGACACAATGCTCGCAAAACCCAAAAAATACAAAAACCCAATCCCTGCACTTAGAAGAAAAGCAGACAAGCTTTATCAGAAACTTCATGTCAAGAATAACAAGTATTGTTTGATCTGCTCCAGCAAAACAGACTGCATCCACCACTTCTTCACAAAGGCTTCATCATCCAGTTTGCGCTACGAAGAAGACAACGGAATCCCTATCTGTCAGAGATGCCACTGTAAACTCCATCGAAGGCAAGACCCATCAATGATAGCAATCATCCTCAGAAAAAAAGGCAAGGGCTGGTACGAGAGGCTAGATCAAAAACGATTGACTCCCATCAAAACAAACGTCAACTATTACAGATCAATAATCGAACACCTTGAGGGGGAAATACTTAATGAAGAAATCCAATGATTAAGCAATACGAAGACAAAGAGTATTTTTTATTTAGAAAAGAAGCTAGTGACAGATATGGGCAGAAGTTTATCAATTATGATGGGTGGGACATAGAAGAAGATGAAAATGATATAGAGATGTATATATATAACAAACTCAAAGAAAAAGACCAATGAACATAAAAGAAAGGTAGGTGGACAAGAATGAAAAAAATTATCAATAAGGAGGAAATGACAAGAGGGTGGCTGCTTGAAAGTTGGTGGCAGAAGGCGTTGTATATCTGGGGTCACATCAACTTTTGGTTCAGCGCAGCTTGGGTAGTAATCGCAATTTTGATAGCTATGTCTGAATTTTAGTTTGCT
>DATLAF010000118.1:0-11984 GCA_035527635.1 Thermoplasmatota archaeon
TAATGCGCGACTACAGGTATTCCCATGACTTATGATCTTCTTTATCGTTTCTTTATTGAGGATATCCTCGTCACTTTCCGGTTCTGCTCCTTTCGTCTTTCCGCGAAGTATCCCCCAAAACTCCATGTCTGCTGTTCTTTTATCATAATGTTTCATAAACAGTTTAATGATGCTGAAATAGTTTTTACGGGAAAGAAATGGTTTGTTGTTTTCCTCTTGCTGCATGTAGACTTTATTTAGATCGTCTTCATATTCTTCAAGAGGTTTCGTTTCGTTAAAATAGGTATTCATATCTTTTTTAATGACGCTGAAATATTTGTTCAGGTTGATTCTATAACTCTTTCTGGAGTTGTAATTTGTGACCAGCCTTTTATCTAAAAAAGTCTCGATAATGTTTTTATCCATAGGCTTTACCCGTATTTGTTATCACCTATGGGTTTATTAATTTTACTGAATAGGTTTATTGGTATCGGGTATAAACTCTGATTTAATGCCCGTACTCCCCGACCAGCGGAACAAATACACAACCTCCAAGATGCTGCAATTTTGTCTTTCCTTTTTGCTTTTCAAGGAGGGTTAATTCGCAGTACATGTTTCCAACGGGGACGAGCAATATTCCAGGGTCCTGTAGTTGGTCAATCAGTGGCTGAGGTATACAGGGCGCAGCACAAGTTACATAGATACGATCGTACGGTTGATGAGATGGAAGGCCACAGGAGCCGTCACCTATCTCTACGAGGACGTTTGTGCATCCGATCTGTGTAAGATTTTTTTTGGCTTTTTTTGCAAGTGATTCAAATCGTTCAATCGTATACACCTTTCCAGTCTTTCCAACAAGTTGTGCAACAATCGCGGCATGATACCCAGATCCTGCGCCAACCTCTAAGATTTGTTGACCTTTTTTTATGTCTAGCGCTTCACACATAATTGCGACCATATGTGGTGCAGAGGTGGTTTGACCATTCCCAATTTCTAAAGGTGTGTCGACATAGGAATAATTCTTGATGGAATCTGGGACAAATTCTTCTCGAGGAACCGTAAGAAACGCTTGTTTTACTGAATCGGTTTTTATATAACCCTCTTTACAGAGGTTGAATACTAACCGCTCTCTTTCTTGTTCGTACATATGTTTCTATTGGAGAAGTTGCATGGTGTATATATCTCCTTGTACCATTTGATTTTTATACCAAGAATCTATTTCCAGCAATCTATCATGAAGAAACGCGCGGTTATCGCTCTTGGCGGGAATGCGTTAATAAAAAAAGATCAGAAAGGCACCATTTACGAACAGTTTGCCAACACACGGGAGAGTTGCCAGTCAATTGTCCAAATGGTTAAAGAAGGCTGGGATGTCGTTATAACCCATGGAAACGGCCCTCAGGTGGGCGCACTTGTTCTTCAGAATCAGACCGCTAGAGACATCACCCCTGAAATGCCACTTGGGATTTGTGTTGCTGAAAGTGAAGGATTAATAGGGTATATGGTCCAACAATGTCTTTCAAATGCGTTAAAACGAGAACACATTGATAAGGCTGTTATTGCGCTAATCACACAAGTTATTGTTAATTCAAAGGACCCATCTCTTATTAATCCGACCAAACCAATTGGACCGTATTATACGGAAGATGAATCAATTAAAATGCTAAAACTAGGATATCATATGACCCGTTTGCCTCGAGGATGGAGGATGGTTGTTCCATCTCCAGATCCACTGCGAATCGTGGAAGGGGAGATTATTAGAAAAATGTTAGACGATGGTATCATTGTCATTGCGTCAGGTGGCGGAGGCATGCCTGTTATCGAAAAAGAAGGCTGGGGTCTTGATGGGTTAGAAGCAGTAGTTGATAAGGATTTAGCTGCAGAACGTCTTGCCGAGGCGGTCCATGCACAGGTGTTACTGATTCTAACGGATGTTGAAAAAGTCTATCTCCATTATAATACTCCCGATCAAAAGCCACTGGATAGGGTCACGTACAGTGAAATGAAAAAATATTACCTTGATGGTGAATTTCCACCTGGAAACATGGGTCCAAAGATTCTTGCTGCGCTCCGTTTCTTGGAATGTGGTGGAGAGCGAGTCGTCATCTCTAATATTGAACAAGGACGGGAAGCGCTCCAAGGGAAAACAGGAACATTGATTGTACGTACATAGCTTACTTTTTACACACGTGTTTTTTATAAGCTTCCTGTGCATTCAGAGTCGGTACATCTATGGATACCTCAATTGAAAAACAGATCAAAGCTATAGAAGATGAGATTTTCAAAACTCAGAAAAATAAAGCAACAGAGCATCATATTGGAAAGCTTAAGGCAAAAATAGCACGGTTGCGGGAAGTCGGAGAGAAACGAAAAAGCGCAGGTGGGAAAGGCAAGGGTTTTTCTATAAAAAAAACCGGTGATACGACCGTTGGTATTGTCGGGTTTCCTAGTGTTGGAAAAAGTACGTTATTAAATCAATTCACCGCGGCCGAAAGTAAGGTCGGTGACTATGATTTTACCACTTTAGAAACAATTCCAGGTATGATGAAATACAAAGGAGCTGAGATTCAACTCCTTGATTTACCGGGTCTTATCGTTGGAGCATCCAAAGGCAGGGGACGAGGCAGGGAGGTTATTTCTGCGGTACGAAGTGTAGATCTCCTTCTTTTGATGATTGATGCATTTAATCTTCAACAGCTTGACTCGATTGAACAAGAACTTCATATGGCCGGAGTTCGGCTAAATCAGAAGAAGCCAGATATCGTCATCAGTAAAAAAGCATATGGTGGGATCATTATAAATTCCACTCTTCCGTTAACGCACCTCAATGAATTGCTTATTAAATCTATAGCATCTGAGTTTGTAATTAATGCTGATGTCACCTTACGTGAGGATTTAACAGAGGATCAACTCATTGACTCATTTGCACAAAACCGTGTGTATATCTCTGCTCTTGTGGTCATCAATAAAACCGATCTTGTCCAGTCTGATGTGTTAAGAAATGCTATCGATAAATTGCATCAGAAACGATGGGATGTGTGCGCAGTCTCTGCGAAAAATAAAGAGAATTTAGATCATTTGAAAGAGCAGATTTTTTTGCATTTACGTCTTATTCGAATCTATATGAAACCCATGGGCAAGAAAGCTGATTATGTACAACCTATGATTTTAAGAGAAGGTCAAACGGTTGCTGATGCATGTCGGCATATCCATCGTGATTTTCATAGGAATTTTCGGTATGCCTCTGTCTGGGGTCCTTCTGCGAAACACTCTGGTCAGAAGGTCGGCCTTGAACATGTTTTAAAGGATCAAGATGTCCTTACGATTGTTGTCACGAAATAAGAATTCATTATACATCTGTCTTTAACACACCTTTATTCGTCATAGTAAAGATAAAAGAAAAATAATGGTATTCGATAAATTCTTTTTTAAGAAAGTTTATTTATTTACCATACCCATTACCCGTACGAATATGCAGGTGAGGAACACCCTATGTTGAAGACTCCAGCGATTGTTTTAAATGTAAAAACCTATGCGGAAGCAACAGGCATAAGCGCATTAGATCTTGCGAGACTCATGGAAAAAATCTCAAAAGAAACTGGTGTAAGTATGGCAATTGCCGTGCAAGCTTGTGATATCGCTCGTTGTGCAAATGAGGTGAGCATCCCAGTGTATGCTCAACATATTGATCCGATAAAACCAGGGAGTAGTACAGGATGGACACTCCCCGAAGCAATCAAATCTGCAGGTGCTATCGGAACTCTTATCAATCATAGCGAACACCGTCTTATTCTTGCGGATATCGATATATGTATTACTAGAGCAAAAGACCTTGAGTTAGATACTCTTGTTTGTACCAATAATGTGGCAACCTCAAAAGCAGTTTCAACTTTTTTCCCATCCATAATCGCAGTCGAACCTCCAGAACTTATAGGCGGAGATATCTCTGTGACCACCGCAGATCCCGGTATAGTAAGCACGACAGTAAAAGCAGTACAAAGTATCAATAAAAACGTAAAAATCCTCTGTGGCGCAGGAGTGAAAAATGGTAAAGATGTCGCAAAAGCTATCGAACTAGGTGCGGACGGGGTACTGCTTGCAAGTGGTGTTGTAAAAGCGAAAAACAAAGAAGAGATTCTCAGGGATCTAACCTCTGGTATCTGAACAATTACTCTGCTTCTTTTAACTGTTTGATTGCAGTATGATAGTCTTTACTTTTAAAAATAAAACTTGCTGCAACTAACACATCTGCCCCATTCTTTTTCACGAGTCCTGCATTCTGATTGTTGATACCACCATCAATCTGAAGTAAAATCTTTTTTTTTGTCTTTTTGATGATTTCACGTACTTGTTTAAGTTTTGGGATGACATCGGGGATAAACCTTTGTCCTGAGAACCCAGGATGGACTGACATAATCAGCACTAAATCGACCTCGGGAATGATATCTCGGATCGATTCAAATGGCGTCTCTGGGTTGATGGAAATACCTGCCTTGCATCCTGATTCCTTGATGTGTTTGATAACGACAGAGGGGTCTGATACAGTCTCCCAGTGAATCGTGATCAGGTCAGCACCTGCTTTTATAAATGCATCAACGTACTTTTCTGGATGTTCGATCATCAGATGGCAATCAAGAAATAATGAAGTTTTTTTCCGAATGTTTTCCACAACAATTGGTCCTATCGTGATATTTGGGACAAAATGACCGTCCATCACATCAATGTGTAACCATTCCGCTCCCGCCTCGGTAACTGCCCTGATTTCATCATTAAGTTTTGTAAAATCTGCTGAGAGAATTGAAGGGGCAACAATCACCATTTGCGATCATCTGATGGTATCGCTCATGGGTTTATAAAACCAAATGATTCTTCTCGAAGGGATTTTCAACCTGGTTATTATGTCAAAATGATATTATGACAGCGTAGGCTTTTATAGAGGAACAGCACTTATTTGCCTCTGAACACCGATATGGTCAGGCCGAACACCATCTTTTTACTCTGGCCTGCCCATCCCATCCCTTTTATCTTTTCAGAAGCGCTCAGGAGATAGTTAAATCTATAAAGAAAAAACCATATAGTCCCCTTTGATTCAGGAGACAGTAGATAAATATGACGGAATTAGAGAAAACGTCCTCGGTATGCCCTGCATGTTTTCAAGAAGGGAAGATTCATAAAATTGATGCAAAAATTATTGAGGAAGACGGAAAAGTCTGGATTACGAAAAAATGCAGCGAGCATGGTGATTTTAAAGATATTTACTTTGGTGATGTCGCCTTATATAAACGATGGATGCAATATGAAAAACGTGGGGATCCAATACCAGATGTGAAAACATCGCTGTTTGATGATCCGATGTTATATCCTGAACATCGTTCGCAAAGCGTACTGACAAATTTGCTGGTGACAAACCGTTGCAATCTTCGCTGCGGATATTGTTTTATGAATGCAGGAGCATCAGGTTATGTCTATGAACCTTCTTTGGATGAAATTAAAAAAATGTTGGATCAGGCACGTAATGAACGACCTTTAGGTTCCAAAGCAATACAAATAACTGGAGGTGAACCGACAATCCGCGAAGATCTCTTTGAAATCGTACGCATGGCGCGGGAAGCTGGCTTTTCTCACATTCAACTCAATTCTAATGGGATTAAACTTGCAGAAAGCGTTGAGTACTGTAAAAAACTGAAAGAAGCAAAAGTAAACACCGTTTACATGAGTTTCGATGGAGTCACGAAAGAGACGAATCCATGGATTGATCAACTAGTACAGACGATTGAAAACTTCAGAGAAGCAAAATTACGAGCGGTTCTTGTTCCAGTGCTTATTGGTGAGAAGAATATTCATGAGACCGGGAAGATAATCCAATTTGCCCTTGATAATATTGATATCGTTCGAGGGGTGAATTTTCAACCTGTTTCGTTCTGCGGACGTATCACAAAAATTAAGGATGAAAAACGGGAGAAACAGCGCGTTGATTATGTCCGGATGATGGAAGTCATTGAGAAAGAATTTAATGGGCTGATTTCCCGGGATGATTTCTATCCCGTTCCTTTCGTCTACCCGATTTCTGAGCTTATCGAAACATTAAAAGGTGAAAAACAAGTGGAGTTTACCGCACACCCGGGGTGTGGCGGTGCGACCTATATTTTCTTAGAGGATGGGAAACCACTACCAATCACAAGATTTATTGATGTTGAAGCATTTATGAAATTTATCAACGAGCAGTCAAAGGTAAAAGGTCCCTTGAAAAAGGTCCGGGTGGCTGCATCGTTCCTCAAGAACGTAGATAAATTTGTCGATAAGGAAAAAGCTCCAAAAGATTTCGACCTGAAGAAAATCTTAATCGATGCTGCGGTCGGTGGGAGTTATGATTCCTTGCGGGGGTTCCATTATGAGAGCTTGTTTGTTGGTTCTATGTGGTTCATGGATACTTTTAACTTAAATCTTCATCGACTCGAACGATGCTGCATCCATTATACCACTGAGGAAGGTATTATACCTTTCTGTTCCTATAATGGCCTAGGGTATGGTGATAAAATCCGTGAGAAACATTCAACTCCCATTAAAGAATGGGAGAAAAAAACTGGGCGACCGATGCGCGATGACTTATGGAAACAAGGTCCTTTGACGTAGAGAGTATGTCTTTTTTTCTCTCTATTTATTGAATTATATTCAAGTTTTAACAAATGGTACTGTTAGTATAGACAAAAATTTATATATAGTATAGTCAAATATATAGTTATATTAAAACATGAAAATAATGGGGATATTATTATGGCAACTATGATAGGTAGAAGGAATATTATATTGAGGGTGATTAGTGTTTTTATTATAACCTGTCTCGTACTCGTACCAAGTTATACCCTTGCAGGAACACCAAATATTTTGCCAGATAAGACACCTCATAAACCCGCATTTGTTGAAAGTAAAGACGACCTTGTTAAAGTCGAGGTTCTTCCTCAGCTCTCTCTGCCTCATCTCCTTCCTCCAACAACAACGAGTGTGAATATTATTGAATTAATACAACAGTTAAACGAATCACTGATCCTAGGGTATTTAGAAAATCTTACGAGTTTTGGGCCTCGTGAATCAGGCACAGAAGCTTGCGATCAAGCAGCCCATTACCTCTACGAAACGTTTCAGGATATGGGTTTAGCTGTTCGCTACCATAATTATACCGATAGTACGGTATCCGGCAGTAACATTGAAGCTACGTTAAATGGATCAGATTCTACAAATATCTTCATCATCTGTGGTCATTACGATTCTGTCCCTGCGGGACCTGGCGCAGATGATGACGGCTCTGGTGTTGCAGCGGTTCTTGCTGCAGCAGAAATCATGAGGAACTATGAGTTCCGCCATACGGTTCGATTTGTGTGCTTCTCTGGAGAAGAACAAGGGTTAATCGGGAGTCGTCATTATGCAAAAGATGCCTATGACAGCAATGATTCAATAGTTGCAGTTCTCAATGCAGATATGATAGGGTTCGCACCATCTAGTTCAGATGGAACAAAGGGAAAAATCTTTGAAAATACTGCGTCTGAATGGATTGTAACATTTACTCAGGATATTAGTCAGATATATAATGAGTATATTGGTATTCAATTATTCTCTCAGGGGGAAACCTGGGGAAGTGATCATTACTATTTCTGGCAGTACGGATATGATGCAGTATTCTACCATGAGTTTAATTTCAATGATTACTATCATTCAGCCAACGACACTATCGAGCATATGAATATCACCTATGCAACTCGATTCTCACGGCTTATTCTGGCAACACTTGCAGAGTTTGCACAACGACCACGCCCGGTTATTGAAATCACCAGTATCTCTGGTGGACTTGGTGTTACTGCCCAGATCACCAACATCGGTGATGAAAACGCAAGTGATGTTCATGCGATGATTGTGATTACCGGGGGGTTCTTAGGGTTTATCAACGTCTCATCTGATAGCGAAAGTCCTATACTTATTCCTACTGATTCAATGCAGCTAAAAGCATCGCTTTTTAGAGTCGGGAAGATTCGTATCAGTGTTACTGCTGGTGCATCGAATACCGATCCAGTGGCGAAGCATGCAAACGGGTTTCTGCTTGGTCCATTTGTTCTTAATGTCGTCAACATACCATAATTCCCTTTTTTTTTATTTTTTAATTGCAAGATACATAGGAAGAATCAGCGAGAAATTTAATACCCACTTATTTTATACCCTTACAACCTTTCAAACGATAAGAAGGCAATTCGATGACCATTGTAATCACAGGATCTGGGTTAAGCATTGAGAAATTAGTAAACGTCGCAAGACATCATGAGGGTATAAAACTTCATCCTGATGCGCTCACGCGTATTAAGGCGTGCCGTACGATGCTTGAGAATAAAATCAAAGCACATGAGATTATGTACGGGGTGAATACAGGGATCGGTGAATTCTCTGAAGTGGTTCTCAATGATAAACAAATGAAAGAATTCCAGAAATACCTCATATATAATCATGCAGCAGGAATCGGAGAGCCCGCACCTCTTGAGTATGTACGTGGTGCAATGCTAGGCCGTGTAAATGTACACGCGCATGGGAATTCTGGGTGTCGACCTGAAATCACGCAAACACTTATAGAAATGTTAAATAAAAGTGTCACACCGTATGTCTGTCAGAAAGGATCGGTTGGTGCATGTGGTGATCTTGCGCCAATGGCACAAATCGCTCTGCTTATGATGGGAGAAGGAAAAGCGTATTACCAGGACGAATTAATTGATGGGAGAGACGCTCTTAAGAAAGCAGGGATTCCGATACCTGGGTTACAAGCGCGAGATGGTCTGGCAATTATAAATGGTTCGAATCTGCTGACCGCTATGAGTGCTCTCTTTCTATATGATGCAAATAACTGGTTGAAACAGGCTGAGATCGCAGCAGCAATGTGCCTTGAAGCGTTAAAGGCGAATATGAAGCCGTATAATATAAAAATCCATAACGCTCGTGGGTTCCCTGGTGCGATACGGAGCGCACAAGCAATCCAGAAACTGATCAAAGGAGGTGATCTTATTGAAGGTAAGATGAACTGTAAAATACAAGATGCTTATTCCATGAGGTCAACCCCTCAAGTAATCGGTACTGCCCATGATGCACTTGCGTACGCTCGGTCCCAGGTTGAAATCGAGTTAAACGGTGTTGGCGACAACCCGATTTTCTTCCCAGATGAAAACCTGCAGCTTTCTGGTGCGAACTTCCAAGGGACCCCGGTTTCCTTACCGATGGATATGGCAGGTGTTGCAATAACCATGGTATCGGTGATGTCTGAACGGCGTTTGAATCGTCTGAATAATCCAGCGTTAAACGTCGGGCTTCCTGCGTTTTTGACAAAAGGCGCAGGTATGTTCTCTGGACTAATGCTCAGTCAATATACCGCTGATACTCTCATCGTGGAACAACGCATCCTATCTGCTCCTGCCTCTATTCAGTCTATCCCTGCTGCCGCAGATCAAGAGGATTTTGTCTCAATGGGAATGAACACCGCATTAAAGAACTTCCAGATTCTGGATAACGCTTATGGAATCCTTGGGATAGAATTTATGGCAGCAGCACAAGCATTGGATTTCCGTGACTACAAATTCGGTACGGGAGTTACCAAGGCAAAAGAAATCATCAGAAAATATGTCAAATTCTTAGATGAAGATCGACCACTCTACCCTGATCATACTAAGATGAAAGAACTTGTAAAATCCTGTGAAATATTACATGAAGTTGAAGCGGTCGTGGGAAGCTTAGAATAAAAAAAAAGATTATTTTAGTCTTGTTTGTTTCTTTATCATCGGAATGTGAATATCGGATTTCTTGACTTGGTTAATTGCTTCCGAATAACCTGCATCCGCATGTCGAGCGACACCCATCCCGGGATCTGTCGTAAAAACTCTTTGAATGCGCTCATCTGTTTCTTTTGTTCCATCGCAGACAACAACCATACCTGCATGCGTAGAAAGACCTATACCGACACCTCCACCGTTATGGATATGAACGCTATCTGCCCCAGCAGCACAATTCAGAAGAGCGTTGAGGAGTGGCCAGTCTGCGATCGCATCGCTTTTATCTCGCATTGCCTCCGTTTCACGGTAAGGAGATGCAACGCTTCCACTGTCGAGGTGATCTCTGGTGATCGCTATCGGACCAATTTCACATTCTCGTACCATTTTATTGATAGCAAGGGCAAATTGTGCTCGTTCTCCGTACCCAAGCCAACAGACACGTGCGGGGAGGCCTTCCCATGGCAGGTGTTTTTCTGCAAGGGTGATCCAGTTTGTTAAGACTTTATCTTCTGGGAATAACTTCAATGCTGTTTTATCTGTTTTTAAAATATCTTCTGCATTTCCAGTGAGTGCAAGCCAGCGGAATGGTCCTCGGCCTATACAAAACATAGGGCGAATGTACATCGGGACAAATCCTGGGTATTCAAACGCGTTCTTTAAACCTGCCTTTAATGCTTGTCCACGGAGGTTATTTCCATAATCAAACACAACAGAACCTTTTTTTTGAAAATCAAGCAGTGCTTTACAATGTTGTTTCATACTCTCCATGGATCGCTGGATATATTTCTTTGGATTCGTTTTCCGTAATACTACTGCATCTTTCAGGGAATCACCGTAGTAGTCAGCAGGAACATATCCGTTTAATTCATCATGTGCAGAGGTTTGATCAGTGACAACATCGGGTTTAAATCCGTCTTTGAACAGTTTTGGAATGAGTGAAGCGCAATTGTCAAGAACCGCAACAGAGAGTGGTAATTTTTTTTCAGCAGCTGTGCTGACCAGTTCGATTGCTTCGTCGACCTCTGTGACTTTTTTATCGCAGAACCCTGTTTTTATGCGCCTATCGATTCGTTTTTCGTCACATTCGACAGCAAGACAGACACCCTGGTTCATGGTAACTGCGAGTGGTTGTGCGCCTCCCATACCGCCCAGACCACCGGTGAGAATAATTTTTCCTTTGAGGGTACTCTTGAAATGTTCTCGGGCGCAGGCAGCAAACGTCTCATATGTTCCTTGGATGATCCCTTGAGTACCAATATAACACCAGGATCCCGCGGTCATTTGTCCGTACATCGTTAATCCAAGTCGTTCAAGTTCTCTGAATTGTTCCCAGGTGCTCCATCGAGGTACAAGATTTGAATTTGCAATAAGCACTCGAGGTGCGGTTGGCCATGTCTGGAAGACTGCCACTGGTTTTCCTGATTGGATGAGCAGGGTTTCGTCATGTCCTAGTATTTGTAGTGAATCAACAATCGCATCGTAACATTTCCAGTTCCTTGCTGCTTTACCTGTACCACCATAGATGATTAGTTTCTCTGGTATCTCTGCATTCTCAAGATTGTTTTCTAACATTCGCAAGATCGCTTCTTGCTTCCATCCTTTACATCTAAGAGTTGTGCCTCGTTGGGCTTTCACGTGTCGTGCCATTTTCTCTAATTCGGGCAAAGAATACGATATACAAAAACTTTTGTTAAAAATTAGAATAAAAGGGAAGGAGGCTGGCCTCACTAGGAGGGGATGGGATGCACTCTAACAAAATAACAACTACCAGCCCAATTCCTTCCACGTAATAAATAGTAATAACCCCTATATATTCTTTTCGATTATATAAAGGAAATGCTGACTACGTTACTTCCTCTCAGAATGATTCTTCCAAGTCGACGCTTGTTTTCATCCTTGGTTTCTTCGACTTCATCAAGCACCAGGTTCATGTATTCGTCATATCCTAACAGCTTGCCTTCGATGTGTCTTCCATCCTTTAAGAGAAGGAGTAGTTTTTGGTTCACTGCTTTTTCAAGGACATCTAATGGTAAGGACATGGCAGAAGGTAAGGAGAGCACCCTTTTTAAAACTATTCCTTAATACTAGGAGAAGAACAAAAAAGTTACCCAGGATATCCACCAAGATGAAGGCTGGGATCTCCAAGCAATGCCCAGGATTGTATAACCTTTGTATCAATCCATGAGTCGCTCCAGGCAGATGAATTCC
>DATLAF010000119.1:0-12685 GCA_035527635.1 Thermoplasmatota archaeon
TTTTTGCTGATTTCCAGGAAGAGTCGGAACTCTTCCTCTTCTGCTTTTTCGTAGATTTTCCAATTTGTTTTTCGCATATCCCATTCCCTCGTGCAAGAGGATATGCGATTGTCAGATATTAATTATGAACCAAGGCCACCAGTTCAATAACATTTATATACCAATTCTTTTATGCCTTATTTCCCTGTCTCCACCAGACATGATCGGGCAATTCTACAAGAATCCCGGTAAGAAATGGTCATAATGATTTTTGACCGTTTTGGAAATGTCACGGTTGAGACACAGTGAAATCACTCATACGTACAAGATAAAAAATAGAGGATATATTATGGCAGATATCCACCATCCAAAACGAGGGTCACATGGCTATTGGCCGCGGAAACGAGCAAAAACAGAGACACCCCACATTAAAAGCTGGGCAGAAGGTAACGACAAACCAAAAATCCAAGGATTCTTCGGATACAAAGCCGGAATGACCCATGCATTCATCGTCGATTACCGACCAACTTCGACAACCTCAGGCAGAGAAGTAAAAATGGCAGTCACTGTTGTCGAAACACCACCTATGAAAGTCGCAGCGGTACGAGCATACCAGCGATCAGCATATGGATTACAATGCGTTGGTGAAATATGGGCGGAAAAACTCGATTCTGAATTAGCACGAAGAATTTCTCTTGTGAAAAACCAAAAAGAAAAAAATTGGGACATCACCAAAGATGCTGAGGAAATCCGAGTCATTATCTACACGCAACCAAAACTTGTTACAGGGCCAACTAAGAAAACACCAGAGCTAAGTGAGGTAAAAATCGGTGGTGGAACAATTGAAGATCAAATCAAATACGCAAAAGAAATCCTTGGGAAAGAACTGAAGATAAGCGATGTTATGCGAGAAGGAGACATGCTGGACACCATTGCTATTACCAAAGGCAAAGGATGGCAAGGCTCCGTAAAAAGGCATCACGTTAAACTCTTATCTCATAAAAACTCAAAACACCGAAGAATGATCGGCACTGCTGGTTCCTGGCATCCCAGCTGGGTTCAGGCAACCGTCCCACAAGCAGGGCAGATGGGGTATCATCAACGCACTGAATATAACAAACGTGTGCTGAAAATCGGAGAAAATGGCGAGGAAATAACTCCTGCTGGTGGATTCCCGAACTATGGTGTGATACGGAACTCCTACGTCCTGATTCATGGTTCCATCCCAGGCCCAGTCAAACGACTCATTGGTATGCGAGACGCAGTCCGATATCAACGTGGTGTGAAAATCCAGAAACCTGAAATCACCTACATATCAACAACCAGTAAACAAGGGGCATGATAATGACGAAAGTTAATCTCTACGCTCTAGACGGAACGGTAAAAGAAAAAATCGATTTACCAAAAATCTTTGAAACACCGTATCGTCCTGACATTATTAAGAAATCATTCGAGGTTACCCATTCCAATAAACGACAACCATATGGTTCAGATCCCTTAGCCGGAACCAGACACGCGGTTGCATCAGTTGGAAAAGGCAGAGGAATGTCGCGCGTACCCCGGTTGACACAAGGACAGGCTGCAGCACTCGCCCCCAATGTTGTTGGCGGAAGACGTGCACATCCCCCAAAAGTGGAACGAGATTGGAAAGAAAAAATGAACAAAAAAGAAAATCAGCTTGCTCGAAACTCAGCTCTTGCGGCAACCGCAGCGAAAGAGATTGTAACAAAAAGAGGACATCGTTTCGATGAAAAAATAACTTTACCTATTGTCATTGAAGACGACTTTGAAAAGATAAAAAAGACCAAAGAAGTCATCGCGGTCTTAGAGAAAATCGGCATCTACTCTGATGTCTTGCGATCAGCAAACGGTAGACACATACGTGCAGGGAAAGGAAAAATGCGTGGACGAAGATATCGAACACCAAAATCATTACTCATCGTGTCTACAAAAGATATTATAGAAAAAAGCTCAGAAAATCTTAGCGGTGTTGATATCACAAAACCACAACAGCTCAATATCGAACATCTTGCACCAGGCGGGATTGCGGGGAGACTTACCATTATTACTAAATCTGCGTTAACACAAATGGGGGGTGCTAAAAAATGACGATGGATCCCTATTCAATCGTTTTATATCCATTTGTGACAGAGAAATCCATGAGCCATATGGAGAAAAACAATGCATTAGAATTTGTGGTGAAAAGAACCGCAAATAAAGAACTGATTAAAAAAGCAGTTGAAAAAATGTTTTCTGTGAAAGTAAAATCGGTAAACACACGGATAACAAAGAAAGGGAAACATGCGACCGTTGTCTTCATGCCCGAATATAAAGCAGAGGATCTTGGAATGCGCATAGGAGTCTTCTAAAGAGGTGAACTATGGGAAAAAATCTAATCCAACAACGCCGAGGCCGAGTTCGAGGACGCTATACTGTCCCGTCACATAAATATCGAGGAAATATCCAGTACACCAACGAGAGAAACACCAAAGGCATTGTTGAAGAACTCATCCATGACCCCGGACGAAGTGCTCCTGTTGCTGAGATAAGAATGGCGAATAATAAAAAAGTATTGATGATAGCAACCGAAGGAACATCTATAGGCCATGAAGTGAAATTCACAGCAAGTAAAGCGGACTGTGAACTTGGAAATATCATGCCGATTGGGAATGTTCCAGAAGGGTATCCTATTTATAACATTGAAATTACCCCGGGAGACGGGGGTAAAATGGTGCGAGCGGGGGGGAGCGGTGCGTATGTTATCTCTCATGACGCACGAAAAACAATCATTAAACTTCCCTCGGGCCAATTCAAAACATTAGATTCTTTATGCCGAGCAACTGTCGGAATTGCTGCCGGTGGTGGACGGCAAGACAAACCGTTTATGAAAGCAGGTAAAAAATGGCACGCACAACGCGGCAAGGGAAGAAATTATCCAGTTGTACGAGGTGTTGCAATGAACCCCGTCGATCATCCCCACGGTGGTGGAAGCCACCAGCATGTTGGAAAACCAAGTTGTGTCTCACGCGGTGCACCACCTGGTAGAAAAGTTGGAAATATTGCTGCTCGAAGAACTGGGAGAAGGTAATAACCATGGCACAAATCAAATTTAGATCGGCAGCCAAAAGCAGACGGAAAAGAGATAGAAAAAAAGTCGAGATACGAAAAAAGGAATTCCAGTACCAAGGAAAAACCTTAGAAGATCTTCAAAAGCTCTCTATCGAGGAATTGCTGCCACTGCTTACCTCACGTTCCCGCAGAACCTTAAAACGAGGATTATCAAAAGATGAGAATAAATTAATGAACGATATTAAGAACGCCAAAGAAGGGGATTTAATACGGACACACTGTAGAAATATGATTGTGTTACCTAGTTTTGTTGGCCTTAATCTCCTTATCTATAACGGCAGAGAATTCGAACGAGTAAATATTCAGCCCCAGATGATTGGTCATTATCTCGGGGAGTTTGCGTTAACCCGTAAAAAAGTAAAACATACAGGACCTGGTGTCGGAGCCACCAGAGGTTCTAAATTCATGCCATTGAAGTGAGGAACTATGCCTAAATATTCAGCTGAGAAAGACTCAGAGAAAAGCGCACGAGCCTATGGATACGAACTGCATTGCTCTCAGAAAGATTCGATGAATCTTGCCCATGCATTACGAGGAATGACTATTGAATCTGCAAAAAAGTATCTCGAAGATATCATTGCTATGAAACGAGCTCTTCCAGCAATATACCATAAGAAGAAACGATTGCATCAAAAAGGGATAGGCCCTGGAAGCTTTCCAGAGAAAGCAGCACGGTACATGTTAAAGGTCGTCAAAAACGCAGAGAATAACGCAGAATACAAAGGCTTTGACGTTGATAAAATGAAAATTGTCCATATCTCAGCCTATCAGGGAAGAATCATTAGAGGAACCATGCCCCGAGCACATGGCAGGGCGACCGATAAAAATGAAACAACAACCGATGTCGAAATCATTCTTGAAGAGGTAGAATAATGGCAAATGAACGCAAGTTTATCAGAGAGAATGCCAAGCGATCATTAATCAAAAAGTTCCTCGTTAAAGAAATCGAAGGTGCTGGTTTTGGCGGCATGAACATCCAGCGAACCCCGATTGGAACCCGAGTCAATATTCTTGTTGAGCGGCCAGGTATGGTCATTGGAAAGGGTGGATCAAAAATCAAAGAACTGACTGATTCTATTCGTACCAAATTTAATGTGGATAATCCTCAAATTGAGATACAAGAAGCAGGGTCAAACGCGTCCCTGAATGCTCAGATCATGGCAGAGAAGCTTGCTGAAGCACTCGAACGAGGATGGCATTTCAGACGAGCAGGACATTCTACGGTCAGAAGGATAATGCAATCAGGTGCCAAAGGTTGCCAAGTGATCCTCGCAGGTAAATTAACCGGAGAACGACACCGAACAGAGAAATTCACGGAAGGACACGTAAAATATTGTGGTGAAACCGCAAAAGAAGTCATGGATATCGGTTTAGCAACTGCGAAACTCAAACCAGGGGTTCTTGGAGTAAAAGTACGAATCATGAGACCAGATGCGAAACTACCCGATGAAATAACGTATAACCTTGTAGCAAAAGAAGAAATAAAACCAGAAATAAAAACCGAAACAAAAGAACCAGAGCCGAAATTGGAGAAAAAAACCGATATCAAAAAGTTAACAAAGATTCCAGGGATAGGACCATCAGTGCTGAAAAAACTAGAAAAAGCAAGGATTACCTCACTTGAAGAACTCTATGTCATGAACCTTGATGATCTTATTGCCATTGATGGCATCGGGAATAAAACCGCTGAATTGATCGTAAAAAACATTAGAAAATTACTACAAGAGGGTACCGAAGATGGCTCTTAAGGTTAAAGAACTCAGACAGATGTCAGCTGAAGAACGCAACGAGAAGCTAAAAGAATTAAAAGAAGAACTTATGCATGAGCGCGGAGTATCTGCTATGGGAGGGTCATCACCATCTCCCGGAAAAATTAGGCAGATACGGCAATCCATTGCAAGGATTCTTACGATCATGCAGGAGGAAGGAGAACACAAATGAGTGATATATGCCCAAAATGTGGCCTCCCAAAAGAAATCTGTGTCTGTGAAGAAATAGCGCGAGAACAGCAAAGTATCACAATCGCGGTTGACAAGAGACGCTATGGGAAGACGATGACGGTCGTTGACGGTCTGAATCCCCATGATCTTGACATGAACTCGTTGGTCAGCAATCTCAAATCGATTTGCGCTTGCGGTGGAACCATCAAGGAAGGCAGGATTGAACTCCAAGGAGACCATCGAACACGGGTAAAAGAAGCATTGGAAAAACTCGGATTCACTGTTGACGTGATCTAACCTACTCATCAGACGTATCCGTTACGTCAAGGAAGTACCTTCAATGGAACATGAGCAGATCACCAGCGATGAACTCATCGGCAGAATGGTCACCATCATCGACTGCACTGACCCATCGTGGGTGAATCAATCAGGACTCATCATCGATGAGACACAACATACGTTCCTCATCGAAAGCAAAAAGAAACAAAAACGAATCGCAAAGCAAACAGCAACGTTTGCATTTGAATATCATGGTAAAAAAACCATCGTCAAAGGAACACAATTGGTGTATCGACCTGAAGAAAGAATAAAAAAAACAAGGTGAAGACATTGGCAGAAAAAAAGCAAGCACGAGACATAGGATTGAATATCAAACCACCCAGCAGCAGCTGTAGCGATAAAGATTGCCCATTTCATGGGACGTTATCGGTACGCGGGCAAGTCATCAAAGGAACGGTGGTATCAACCAAAAGACAAAACACAGTCTCTGTTGAACGAGAATTTATGCATTTTGTGAAAAAATACGAGCGGTACGAAAAACGAACATCAACATATCATGCTCACTGTCCACCATGTATGACGCTTACACCAGGTGATACCGTTCGTATTGCAGAATGTCGACCCTTATGTAAATCTGTTTCGTTCGTTACAATTGAAAAAATGTAAAATTGGTGAACAGAAATGAAAGGAATAGCCGGTAGAATAATGCGAGGGTTGCCGGTTGGCGCCCGTTTAACCTGTATCGATAACACAGGTGCAAAAGTCGTACAAATCATCATGACTGTAAAGATTAAAGGTGTTCATCGTCGTACTCCAACCGCTGGCGTTGGGGACTTGGTGATTGTAAGTGTAAAAAAAGGGGCAACAGAGATGAGACGACAGATCTTAAAGGCAGTCATAGTCCGTCAGAGACGCCCGTTTCGACGCCCCGATGGCCTCATGGTTCAATTCGAGGATAACGCTGCAGTATTAATTACAGATACGGGAGAAACCAAAGGAACGATGATAAAAGGTCCCGTTGCAATAGAGGCGGCAGAACGATGGCCAAAGATAGCTGCGTTAGCAGCAACAATCCTGTAAAGTGAGTGATATGACATCAATAAAACCACGAAAACAACACTACATGCTCCATAACGCACCTCTCCATAAAAAGAGGAAATGGATTTCATCACATCTCGCGGAAAACCTTCTCTTAAAATATGATCGACGAAGTCTCCCGGTCGTGAAAGGAGATACGGTCAAGATCATGCGAGGAAGCTTCCGAGGACATGAGGATAAAATCTCAAAAGTCAATGTAAAGGACCAGACTGTGGAAATTGAAGGTGTCACCGTTACCACTGCGAAAGGGACTAAGATAGCCAAACCAATCCATGCAAGTACGTTACTCATCACGAAATTAAATGTCACTGATAAATGGCGACGACAGAAACTCGAGAGTGGACTTTCAGAGACAACCAAGAAAGAAATCGAAAGAGAAGCAGCAGAGCAACTCAAGGCACTTGAGACAGAAAAGAAAGCAGCAGAGGAAGCAGCCAAAGAAGAAGAAAAACGAAAAGAAGAGACACAAGAACCCCTCAAGGAAGAATTACCACCAGAGACCCCTGAAGAAATCGTTGAACCAGTTGCCAAAGAAGAAACACCTGAAGAAAAAGTCGAAGAAAAAAGCGCTGAACCAGAACCGCCGAAAAAGAAACCAGTAGTAAAAAAATCTACTGCTAAAAAAACGACAAAAAAGAAAAAAGAAGAAGGTGAACCATGAGCAAACACTTGAAAAGGCTTGCAGCACCACGAGTACTGCGGATCCATAGAAAAAAACGTGTACTCACAATCCGTGCTGCACCAGGACCACATCCGTTTGAGCAAGCTATTCCCCTTGGGTTACTCATACGAGATTATCTTGGCTTATGCGACACATATAAAGAAGCCAGAAAAATCGTGTCGAATGGAGATATCCTTGTTGATGGTGTGAAACGAAAGAACTTCAAGTTCCCTTGTGGCCTTATGGATGTTATCTCGATTCCTAAAATGAAAATGAATGTTCGTATCCTCTACGACAGAAAAGGAAAACTCACCCTTAACTCCATATCAGAAAGCGATGCAGAATGGAAACTGTGCCGCATACAGAATAAAACGATAATAAAAGGAAAAAAAATACAACTTAATCTCCACGATGGAAAAAACAAACTCGTCGAGAAAGATGAATATAAAACCGGGGACGTCCTTAAAATTGGGTTCAAAGAAAATAAAATCGATGATGTATTTAAATTTGACAAAGGAACTGTGTCTATGATCATCGGTGGAACCCATATCGGAGAAATTGCCAATATTGAAGAAATTCAAATTGTTGCTTCATCAAAACCAAATCTTGTCAATCTGAAAGGGGAAAAAGAATTTTCTACCATCGCAGAGTATGTGTTTCCTATCGGAAAAAACAAACCAGCTATCACACTTCCGGAGGTGAAAATGCAATGAGCGCAAAAAAAGCAACAGCACCCAAAACTCATAAAACGGTAACGCGTTCAAAAAAACCATCTTCAAAGAAAAAAGAAGTAACCAAAGCAATGAAACCGCATATCGCAAAAGTAACGGTAAATATTGGTGTCGGCGAAGCAGGTGAAAAACTCAAGAAAGCAGAATCCGTCTTAGAAGGTGTCACCAAACAAAAACCTGTACAAACCCTCTCAAAAACAACCAACAAAGACTGGGGGTTGCGAAAATTCATGCCGATAGGCTGCAAAGTAACGTTACGAAGAAAAGCCGCAGAGACATTTTTGATAAGTGCATTAAAAATCAGAGAAAACAAAATCTCAGATTATTCATTTGACGATCAAGGAAACTTCTCATTTGGAGTACCAGACCATACCCTCTTTGCCGGACAAAAATACGATCCGAACATTGGCATCTTTGGGATGGACATCTGCGTCACACTTGAAAAACCTGGCTACCGGATTAAACATCGACGAATTGATCGACGGAAAATCCCTCAACGCCATGAACTAAACAAAGAAGAGACCAAGAAATTTATCACTGAAGCATTTAACGTAGAGGTCGTAGAATGAGGATCAAAGAGCGAAAGAAAATATACGGCAGGAAAATAGGATGTGAACAATGTGGCAGAAAACGTGGGATTATTCGACGCTATGGACTCCATCTTTGCAGACAATGCTTTCGGGACAAAGCAGAAGAAATGGGTTTTAAAAAATATGATTAGAGGTTGTTGAAGATTATGTTAAACGATCCATTGGCAGATGCATTATCAATCATCAGAAACGCGGAGATACGAGGAATAAATACCTGCGTTATCCGACCTTCATCAAAACTCATTGGCGGGGTCCTTACCCTTCTGAAAGAGAAAGGATACCTTGGTAACTTTGAGTATGTCGAGGATGGAAAAGCAGGGATATATCAGGTGAAGCTCTTAGGTAGCATCAATAACTGCGGTGTTATTAAACCCCGCTACCCCATCAAAGTCGATGAGATGGAAAAATGGGAAGCTCGGTATCTCCCCGCACGTGATTTCGGT
This sequence comes from Thermoplasmatota archaeon, assembly GCA_035527635.1. GTDB lineage: Archaea > Thermoplasmatota > E2 > DHVEG-1 > DHVEG-1 > SM1-50. Next base: position 8,851 of record DATLAF010000119.1, read on the forward strand.
CTACTCATCCTTACAACCACTGATGGTATCATCGCTCATGACGAAGCACGAAAGAAAGGCATCGGGGGAAAACTCCTCGCGTATGTGTACTAAAGAGTGAGACACATGGAAAAAACAAGTCAAATAAAAGAAGAAATCAAAATCCCTGACGGCATACAAATCACCACTGAGGGAAAAACCGTTCACGTCAAAGGTCAAAAAGGATCACTATCAAAGATTCTCTCCCATCCTAAATTAACCATTACAGTACACGGATCTGTCGTGCAGATTTCCTGCAGCCAGTCTCCTCGTCGGAAAGAAAAAGCATTGATTGGAACCTTTAAAGCCCATATTAGAAACATGATCAAGGGCGTCTCACAGGGATACGAATGTAAAATGAAAACAGTGTTTTCCCATTTTCCGATAAAAACCAGTGTCGATGGAAACCACCTCGTCATTCAGAATTTCCTTGGAGAACGATTCCCCAGACGCGCAGAGATCCTTGAAAACGTCAAAGTTGAGGTTAAAGGAGAAAACATCATACTTACTGCTGTCGACAAAGAGAAGGTAGGACAGACCGCTGCAAATATCGAACGTGCAACCAAAGTTAAAAACAGAGATATCCGGGTCTTTCAAGATGGTATCTACATTGTGGAAAGAGGGTAAACCATGACAAAAGAAGCTGTTTTAAAGGAGTTTGAATCCTTGAAAGGTGTTGGGAAAGCAAAAGCCAAACTCCTCTATGAGAATGGATTTGATTCTCTGGATAAATTGAAAAAAGCAAAAATAAAAGATTTGACAAAACTCAAAGGTATTACAGAGAAGAACGCAAAGGAAATTCTTAATCAGATTAAAGAGAAAAAAGAAAAACCCGCGAAAAAGACTGTCGAGAAAAAAGACCAAGAAGAACAAAAAGAGAAGGACGCAGAAGCTGTTGAAATCATTGATCAAAAAGAAGGAGCGTACAAACCAAAGATTAAACCACAGTTAAACGAGAAAGAAAAAAAACAACTAGTGATTCGACGACAAATCAAGAAAAGGACTCCTCATTTCCTCAGAAACGAGGGATTTCGATACAAACGTATCCCAAAGAACTGGAGGCGCCCAAATGGGATTACGTCAAAACTGCGCATCAACTTGAAGTATCGCCCAAGTAGAGTACGCGTAGGTTTTCGTGCACCAAAGATAGTCAGGGGAAAACACCCATCTGGCTTTGAAGAAGTAATGATTCACTCGGTTAAAGAACTTGAGACTATCGATCCTAAGAAACAGGCGGTACGCATTGGTGGTACCGTTGGGACAAAGAAACGTTTAGTGATTGCGAAACGAGCCGATGAATTAGATATTCGAATTTTAAACATGAGGGGGTAACTATGACAGACCTACGAAATCAACGCAGAATGGCTGCATCGATTATGAAATGCGGTGGAACGAGAGTGTGGATGGACCCTGATAGACTTGAAGAGATAGCAAAAGCGGTGACAAGGAATGACATATTAATTCTAGTAAACGGCGGGGCTATTAAGAGTATACAAAAACAAGGGAATTCCAGTGGACGGCATAAACATATCCTCCATCAGAAAAAGAAAGGACGACGGACCGGTCAAGGATCAAGGAAAGGATCGAAACACGCACGTCTACCGAAAAAGGAGCGATGGATTCGAACCATTCGTCCGATTAGGACCTATCTGAAACAATTGCGGCAGGAAACCAAGATCGACGCACATACCTATCGCGTGTACTATCGTAAGGCAAAAGGTGGTGTCTTTAGAAGTAAACAACATCTGAAATCACATCTTCTGGCTGACAATATCATCAAGGAGGAAAAACAATGAAAGCAGGACCACGATACCATGTAAAGCCTCGCAGACACCGAGAACGAAAAACCGATTACCGCTTACGTCTTAAATTGCTACGCAGTAAGAAACCGCGCATTGTCGTAAGAAAATCTCTCAAAGCCATTCGCGTGCAGTTCGTGGAGTACAACGCTCAAGGAGATAGGATCCTTGCATCGGCAATTTCCAATGAACTATCCAAAGAATATGGCTGGAAATACTCAGCTTCAAATACACCTGCAGCGTATCTTACGGGGTTTCTCGCAGGAAAAAGAGCAAAAGAAAAAGGAATCGAACATGGTGTGTTAGATATTGGTTTATATCATCCCACTGTTGGTTGCACATTGTTTGCTTCATTAAAAGGGGTTATAGACGCAGGCATTGAATGCCCCCATGATGAACAGATGCTACCAAAAGATGAGAGAATTTACGGATTACACCTCAACAAAGATATCAAACCGCTCGTTGGTGAGATAAGAACAAAGATGAAAGGAGGCAAAGAGGAATAATTATGCCAGGAAGAGGACGCGGAAACGCACCAAGAGGACGACGCAGACAGTTTGATGAGGGAGCGGCCCCCGTCATATGGACACCAAAAACCAGACTCGGAAAAATGGTAAAAAGCGGGGAAATCACCACCATGAGTGATGCATTAAAATCCGGGTTTCCTTTACGAGAGCCAGAGATTGTTGATATCCTACTGCCGAGTGTCGAAGATGAAGTAATCGATGTGAAAATGGTCCAGCGAATGACAGATTCAGGGCGACGAGTCAAATTCGTCATCACCGTTGCTGTTGGAAACAAAGATGGTTTTGTTGGCTTAGGTCAAGCAAAAGGAAAAGAAGTCGGCCTTAGCATTAAAAGAGCTATTGAGAATGCCAAGATGAACATCATTCAAATTCGACGCGGATGCGGGTCTTGGGAATGCGGATGCGGAACCCCTCATACCATCCCGTTTTTGGTCACAGGAAAAAGCGGTTCTGTCGAGGTGACTTTTAAACCTGCGCCTCGAGGCATCGGACTTGCGACCGGTGATGTTGCAAAGAAGATCCTTCACCTTGCTGGAGTAAACGACTGCTGGGCGTTCACTGAAGGGAAAACAAAGACGGTTGTCAACTATGCAAGAGGAGTCTATGACGCCTTGAAAAAGAACGCAGAGATGAGGATTACAGACAATGAAATGAATAAACTTGGTATTATACTGGGAAGTATCGGAATACCTGCAAAAGAAGAACAAACTACCCCGGTTAAAACGGAGGAATAAATCCATGGTGTATGCAGTCATCAGAGTAAGAGGTACGGTCAATATAAAGCCTGACATTAAAAAAACAATGCAATTACTACGATTGTCACGTACGAATCATTGTGTACTTCTTGAAGAAAATGTGGTGTATAAAGGCATGCTCCAGATGGTAAAAGATTACACGACCTGGGGTGAAATCAACAAAGAAACCCTTACCAAGCTTCTCTCCGAAAGAGGAAAACTCATTGGTGATAAACCTCTCACCGAGGACTATCTGAAAAAGGCTACACCCTATCATAGTTTTGAAAAACTGTCTGAAGCGATTCTCAAAGAGAAAGTAAAATACAAAGAGATACCAGAGGTAAAACCGCTCTTTCGCCTCAACCCACCAAAGAAAGGACACCGGACCGTGAAAAGATCGTTTGTGAACAAAGGCTCTTTGGGATACCGAAAAGACGAGATTAACAAACTTATTGATCGAATGTTGTAAGATAACGAAAAATTCCGGCCTTGGTTCATAATTCACCTCTTGTGACCGCCAGTCGTATTGTTCTATGGATCAATTGTCGTATGTTGTATCCTATGGTTTTGAGCCATATTTCGTTGGTCTGACATTTTCGGTTTCTACTGGATAGATGGGAGTTGGTTTGTTGTTTGAATGAGCCGAATCCTGCTTCATTATTAGAGCGTTTGTGGTATCGTTTGTCCCATGCTTTTTCGTCCTTCTCTCGTGATTTGTGCATCTTGTGCCAAGCAGGATATCCTTTACTTTTGCTGG
>DATLAF010000120.1:0-10276 GCA_035527635.1 Thermoplasmatota archaeon
TTTTTGCTGATTTCCAGGAAGAGTCGGAACTCTTCCTCTTCTGCTTTTTCGTAGATTTTCCAATTTGTTTTTCGCATATCCCATTCCCTCGTGCAAGAGGATATGCGATTGTCAGATATTAATTATGAACCAAGGCCACCAACACCACAAGTTATATATATAACGATTGCGCATATAAGTACTTAACAATTGTTAATCTTTCTTTGGTGAACAAATGTTCTTGCGTATACTTGGAAAATCAATCCTCAAACGAAAATCAAGGATAACTATCGCAGTAATCTCTGTCATCATCGGTGCGTCCGTTGCAACAGCATTACTCAGTGTATCTCTTGATGTCAGTGAAAAAGTTGGTATAGAATTCAGAAAATATGGCGCAAACCTTATGGTTGTTCCTAAATCAGATACTATCGAGGTTGGATTTCCTGGGGTAGAATTTGGTTCAGTCACCGAACAACGTTACATCAACGAAAGCGACCTATGGAAAATAAAAACAATCTATTGGAGAAATAACGTACTGGGATTCGCACCGTTCTTATACCAAGTCGTTAGCGTTGGAGATGAAGAGAATCGACAAAATGTGGTCCTTGCTGGAACCTATTTTGATAAAAACGTAGTGATTCTGCAACCGTACTCCCCCAACGACAATCCTATGTTCATCACTGGGATACAAAAAATTAGCCCCTGGTGGACCGTCAATGGCGCATGGATCTCAGATCAAAATGATACAACCAGTGCCATGATCGGAATAAAGGTTGCAGAAACACTCCATCTTAGTATTGGTGATCCATTCATGGTTCATTACGATGAATATGTTGGGGACGCAATTAACGAAACAAGTCATAATCTTACTGTTGTCGGTATTCTTCAAACCGATGGATACGAGGATAATCAAATTTTTGTTAATTTACAAGTCGCCCAGGAATTAACCCATCGACCAGGTAAATTACACACAGTTCAAGTCTCTGCATTATGTAATGCCTGTCCTGTTGAAGCATTCGTAGAAGAGATACAAGCAAATATACCAGATGTCGAAGCAAGAACAGTAAAACAACTAGCAAGTGCAGAGATGAACATCCTTGGTAAAATCGAAAATATGATGTTTCTCATCACAATTGTTGGATTGATTGCATCCGCACTTGGAGTCATGACTACAATGATTACCTCAGTTATTGAACGACAGAAAGAAATAGGACTTATGAAAAGCGTAGGGGCAGAAAACAAAAAAATCGTTTCTCTTTTCCTTTCTGAAGCAACGATTATAGGTGTGATTGGAGGGATTCTTGGATATATCATCGGAATTATTCTAGCACAATTTATTGGTTATAGTGTTTTTTCCATACCGATTACCCCTCGTTTTGAGGTAATCCCCATCTCCATTGGAATCTCCGTTGGAATAGCACTCCTCGCAAGTATACTTCCCGTTCGAAGAGCAGTTAGTGTTGAACCTGCAATCGTCCTGCGAGGTGAATAAAATCATGAATGAGGAAATTATACGACTGAAAAATATAAAAAAATACTACGACGAAAACACCCATGTTCTTGAAAACCTCAATCTCATCATTAACAAAGGAGCTTGGACGTCAATCATGGGACCATCTGGTTCAGGAAAAACAACACTATTGAATATCATTGGATGTTTAGATTCAACAACCGCAGGTTCCGTGTCCATAAACGGAACGGAAATCACCAAACTTAATCAAACACAGCTGACACGATTTCGACGGGAAAATATCGGATTGATTTTCCAGCAATACCACCTAGTTCCCTATTTAACTGCTTTAGAGAATGTCATGATGGCACAATACTACCATGGGGTCATCGATGAAAAAAAAGCAACTGAGGTGTTAAAAAGAGTAGGCCTCGACCATCGATTGGAACACGTTCCATCACATCTTTCCGGAGGAGAGCAACAACGAGTATGTATTGCCCGTGCTCTCATCAATGAACCAAAGATTCTCCTTGCTGATGAACCAACCGGAAATCTTGATCAGAAAAACGGGGAGATTGTCCTAGATCTTATCAGGCAACTTCATGAGGAGGGGCACACCATAATCTTAGTTACGCATAACTCTGATATCGCAAAACTTGGACAACGAATTATCACGGTTATTGATGGAAAGATATGTTCAGATTCAACATGTAAATCTGAAATAAATGAAACATAAATAAGGTGAAAAATTATGAAGAAAAAAATTGTGTTTATAGGCGTAGTAGCACTCGTAGCTATGATTTATTTAGCAGGTTGTACAGGGACAACCCAAAATGAAAATAATGCAAATACAAATTCGAATTCCAATACGGTACCCGATCAAACTGCAACTGAAGTGCAAATCCCTGTTTCTGATATCGGTACGACGGCAACGTTTTATTCGTATGACTCTAGCGGAGTTACGGTTCGGTATTTTGCTGTGAAAGATAAACAGGGGACTGCACATGTCGCTTTTGATGCTTGTGATGTATGTTACGAAGCAAAAAAAGGATACAAACAAAATGGAGATGTTATGCAATGTCTTAATTGCGGGAAGACATTTTCAATAACAAGCATTGGAACAGAAAATACTGCGGGTGGCTGCTGGCCGAGTTATTTACATATGAATATCGATGGAAACGATATTGTACTAAAAATTGTTGATTTAGACGCAAAAAGCTATATGTTTTAACCTTGAGATATCCACGATATTAATTCGAGATGTTACAGACCTCAGATCCGTTTTCAGTGCAAATCTGAATAGTACATTCAATAATGTTGTATTTCTGTAATAAATAATCATTTATTTTTGAGATAACATCCTCTTGTTTTGCCTGCATCTTACTCTGATCGATTTGTACATGAGCAGAGAACACCAACATATCAGGAGTAATCGACCAGAGATGAACGTTGTGGAGTGTCCGTATTTCTGAAAAATTATTTTTAAGGTCATCAGAAATCAAATCGACATCAAGGCCTTTCGGAGCTGTTTCCAGTAAAATCCGTGTCGAATCTTTTAATACACCCCATGCCCAGAACAAGATGATACCTGAGATGCCAATACTGACGAACGGATCGATAAATGTCCAATTGGTGTACATGATGACAAGGGCAGCGATAACAATTCCGACTGATGAAATAGCATCAGCAAACATATGATAAAAAACACTTCGAATATTCAAATTATCTTTATGCGATCCCCTCAGGATCATAATACTTACGACATTTACTGCCAGACCAATGAACGCAATCAGCAGCATCTCCAAACCAAGGATTTCGATAGGATGCAGTAATCGAAGGATCGCTTCATAGACGATGATTCCAACAATAACAATAAGGAATAATCCATTGACAAATGCGGCCAGAACTTCTGCCCGATATAATCCAAATGTTCGATGATGGCAAGGAGGTTTCCGTGCGATAATAATCGCAGCAAGGCCGATTATCAGTGCAAACGCATGGGTGAACATATGACCGGCATCACTGAGCAACGCCATGCTATTGGTAAGATATCCTCCGATAAGTTCAAGGACTAGTACGATGCTGGTGATGGAGAGCGATGCAATCAGTTTCTTTTGTTCAACATGTCGAAATTCAAAAAGATGTTCGGAAAATCCTTTTTTTATTGCATGGTTCGTCATATCTCTGATCTTCTCTCATATGATGTTTTTTTTATTCTGGAATGACATCAACTTCTCTGAATTTTCTTTCTCCCTGCTGAATTGATTTATTTGGGAGGGTGAACCGGAGGATGTTTCCTTTCTCGTTTTCACTTTCAACCCAGATTTTTCCACCATGGGCTAGAACAATACCTCGTGAAATAGTAAACCCAAGGCCGATTTCACGAAATGTCCGGTTCATACCAGGATCCACTTGGTAGACGATGTCAAAAATCTTCTTCTGTTTGTTCTTTGGTATCCCACGACCAAAATCTTGTATTTCGAATACCACGTCATCTGGTTCTTTACTTACTCTAAGGATGATCGTAGAATTTTCTGGAGATGATTGTATCGCATTATTTAACAGGTTGATAAGCACTTGTTTAATTCGTCCCTTATCAACATTAAGTTCAGGGATTCCTTGTGTAATTTCTTTACTTATTTTTATTTGTTTATTGTCAGCTACTGGTTGCATTGCTCCTATTACGTCTTCAATCAATTTCTTTACGTTTATTCTCTCTGGATTAAACTTCATCGTCCCAGATTCAAGACAAGAGACGTCCAGGACATCCTGGATAAGTTTATCTAATCGATTGGTGTTGGTAAGAATGACTTCAAGTCCTTTTCTCTGTTCTTCGTTGATGGGGCCAAGGCTTTTCATTAGCAGTATCTCGACATACCCTCTCATAGTCGCCATGGACGTTCGTAGTTCATGGGTGGTGATATGTAAGAAATTGGACTTGATTTGATCGAGTTTTTTCAATTTCACGTTTTGCTTTTCAATTCTCTTCTGTGTTCTCTGATGTTTCTCAAGTTCAAAATGAAGTTCTCCGACGGTTCTTTTATATTCGTTGATTCTCTTTTTTAACAACGTGTTTTGTTTTGATAACTCAACGGTCCGCTCTTGGACTTTTTTTTCTAACCAATAGTGAGCTTTGTGGAGTTCTTCTTCAATTTTTTTCCGTTCAGTTATATCTTCCATAGTGGAATAGACCGAAAGCACAGCACCTGATTCGTCAAAACAGAGAAAATCATTGATGACAAAGACACGGGGTTCACCATTTTTCGTCATATAGGTTCTTTCATGTTTTCCTGTGTATGGTTTCTTCTTATGGATTTTTTCCTTAAACGAGGATTTTGCTGTGTCTTGTTCGTCGCACTGGATATAATCAAAGATAGGAGTCCCTATGACGTCTGCTTTGGCATATCCAAACAACCTGCACCATGTATCATTGACATCGGTAATCCTACCGTCTGGTGATAGGGTATGATAGGGGATTGGTGCTTTTTCATAGAGTTGTTTGAATTTCTCTTCAGATATTCGTAACGTTCTTTCCATCTGTTTATGTGGTGAGTTATCCTTGATAATTCCAATGGAACCAATAACGTTACCAATGTGGTCCTTTAACACACTAAGGGAAATGTCTACATCGATAAGTTCGTTATTTTTTCGTATCATTTTTGTCTCTAGGTGATGTTGGATGCCTTTCTGTCGTATATTTTCTGATCGTATCTTTTTCCATTCTTCTTGCGGGTAGAGGTATTTCACGGGTTTCATCATTAGATCTTCTTTACCCATTCCTAGGAGTTTTTCTGTATATTTATTCCAATGGACAATCCGTTCGTTCTCATCGGTCAGCATGATGGCGATTGCGGAATTTTCAAATATAATCCGATATTTCTGGATGGGGTCGCCGAGATCAATTGTTGGGACATCTTCTTGGTGATGGTGTCGTAAAATCGTGAAAATTGATTCAAGAGAGTCTTCTTCTTTTTCTTCCGGCAGAGCAACTCTTTGCTCTGCTGAAGCGTTCTTGTGAAGTTTTCCAAGTCGCTCTTCTTCACGTAATGTTTTTATGATTTCTGGATCATCGGTATTCATATTATCCCTCTTGGAGTAAATACAGTGATTGGTTTTAATCTCAAATCTTTTTTAGACTGTTCAGTACCACAGAATAAATACTTACTGCTCATCGAATGTCCCATCCGTGTTGTTGCTAAGAAAAGTAAACATTTTTTGGTATAAAACATTAATGGAGGCTCTTGACCTTAATTTCGATTTTACCTTTCATGATGAAAAATGACAGATGATAATCTACATGGTGCTTTTTTCTACATATAAACATACTTATTGATGGAGGTAAATAATTATCTGGTTTTCCTTACCATAATAACATTAATACTGTTGTTTATTCTATTGAATACACATGAGACCTCTGATAAACACAATGTCTTCGCCCCCTAAGGTGTTTCATTATAACGATTTAATGATAGAATTACATCCGGATGTCTACGATCCTACTGAGGATTCGTTCCTGCTTCTTGATTCAATCCCTATTGCTCCTCAAGACCTCGTATTGGAGCTTGGAACCGGGTGTGGACTCATTGCCTTAGAATGTGCTCATAAAGGAGCACAGGTGCTTTGCACGGATGTCAACCCGTTTGCGGTTCAACTCACTCGTCATAATATCGATCGGAACCGTCATCTTCTCAAAGGTGATGTTCAGATACGACAAGGTGATTTATTCAATGTTTTAAAAAAGACAGAACTCTTTAATGTCATTATTTTTAATCCACCGTATCTTCCTACCAAAAAAAAAGAAAAAGTCGGAGGATGGTTCGACATCGCAACAGATGGAGGACGAGATGGTTTGAAACTTACAAAACGATTTCTGAAAGGGCTTCACAACCATCTTCTGCGGAGGGGGGCTGCATATTTTATTTTTAGTTCATTGTCTAAACGCTCAACGTTGGAACAATACCTAAAAAACGAACAACTTACAGCCTCTATCGTAGCTCGTCATATGTCTGATGACGAGGAGCTTGATGTGTATCGTGTTTCTCCGACAGCTTAAAATCAAATAAAATGGTTACGTTATCTCATAGACGCTGGTCATTTATGACTGAAGACTATTGCCCCTGGGGTTGTGAATTCACCGCTTGTTCACCAGAAGGATGTGTCGCTGTTGTGTTACTCAACATTCAGTACAACCCACCAGAGACTGTCGCAATCTATGGTCGATTAAAAACTGAAAATATAGGGATAGAAAAAATCATTGCTAATACCATATCAAATCCATATATTCGTTTTCTGATTATCTGTGGAGATGATATTCGAGGGCATCGTTCAGGCTCCTCTCTGGTTGCCGTGCATAAAAACGGTATTGATCACAACCATCGGATCATCGATGCACCAGGAGCAATCCCGTATATTGAAAATTTAAAAGAAGAAGCAATAAAACGGTTCCAGGCGCAGCTGAACGTTATTGATTTAATTGGAGAAAAAGAAAAGGAAAAAATCGATACGATAATCGCTGATTGTATCCGGAAGTCTCCCTCCTCTTTTGGGGAGCCGTATATTGCGATACGGCTTAAACCAGAGGCCACCGTCGACTTGACAGACAATCGCGCGTTACATTCAAGGATCGTTATCGATTATTTAGGGAACGTAAAGAAGAGGGGTGAGTAGTTGTTTTCGTTTACAAAAGAACAAAAAGTGTTTGATATCTCAGGAATATCCGTCGGTGGACAACCAGGTATGCATCCCACGGTTCTTTTTGGCGGGTTGTTCTTCAAAGGAGAACCTGATTTTGATGATGCAAAACAGCACCTTCAAACTATATTTGATCTAAGTAAACAAACCGGTACTCCGGTCATCCCTGATTTCTTCGTTCGAAAAGTCGAGTACATCCAACCAATCATTGCATTTATTGAAAAAGTAATTCCAAAGAAACATCCGTTTTCCCTTGACATCATCGAACCATCAATCAAGATTGAGACCTTAGAACTACTTGCTGAGAAAAAATTATTGTCACGGACAATTTACAATTCTATCCATATCGGAATCACAAAAGAAGAAACTGAAGCATTACAGAAATACACTCCAGAACTGGCCATTATCGTCGCGTTTAACCCCAAGGATACGTCACCTGATGGAAAAATCGAAGTCCTGGAGAATGGCGCACATCTAACCGAGTGTGGTCTTCTAGAACTTGTCCGTAAAATCGGCATCGAAAAGCTCCTGATTGATACTGCTGCCCTTGCTCCTGGTGAAAATAGTGGTGCTGCCATCGCTGCGCTTCCGGTGATCAAGGAGGAATACGGTTTTCCGGCAGGGTGCGCGATTCATAATGTCGTTGAGAAGTCACGATGGTTAAACGATTTTCCTTTTGCGAAAAAAACCGTTGATGCCGCTTCGAATAATGCGATACCTCTTTTTGGAGGGGACTTTGCGATTTTTGGTCCTATTGAAAACGCACCGCTTGTTATTCCTCTCATGGCATGGCAGGATATCCTTGTATCTGAATATACGGAAAATTATTTTGGTGTTAGCCCTGTCGCGTCACATCCTCGGAGGAAACTGCTCAAATGAGGCAAAAATTGAAAACGAGTGTCATTGGATCGTACCCGATTTACATTGATACACTGGACGTGATAAAGGATTATTTTTCTGAGCAGCAGACATCTTGGACGAAATATATTGATCAAGCAGTCCATGACATGACATCAGCAGGAATCAACTTCGTATCAGATGGGCAGACACGAGATCCCTTTATTCAGTTATTCACTCGAAATCTGAGGGGTTGTCGGATTCGGGATAGGACAGAAATCCTTGGGCCGGTTCAATATACTGGTCCTATCACAGAACCTGATCAGAAATACGCAAAACGATTACTTCCGAGGAACACTGGACTTATTGGGGTTCTCACTGGCCCATATACACTGATGAAATCATCTTTGGATTTTTTCTACCATGATGAAAAACAATTAGCATTTGATTTTGCTGCTGCGCTACGAAATGAAGCAGAACTTCTTTTGAAACATGTTGATTTAATCAGTATCGATGAGCCGTTTTTTTCCAATGAATTACCCGATTATGCAAAGGAGTTAATTGGGACTATCACCAATGGGTTATCTCGTCCAACTCGTCTGCATGTATGTGGTGACGTGTCTCGTATCATCCCGCAATTAGTCGACATGCCCGTCGATATCCTTTCCCATGAGTTCAAAGCGTCGCCCTATCTATTCGATTTATTTCGAGAGTATTCATCTGTGAAAAAGATGTGCGTTGGTGCTGTTCGATCTGATGATGTTATTGTTGAAACTGTTGAAGAAATTGTCACTCATGTCAAGAAAGCAATAACTATTTTCGGTGATACTGTCGTGCAAATAGCCCCTGATTGTGGGCAACGCATGCTCCCGCGAGATATCGCATTTCTTAAGTTACAAAACCTTGTAAAAGCAGGGGAGATTATCAATGGTGGATAGAGAAGTTCCTTTGATTAAAGCAAAGAAAACAATGGAAAAAGACGTGGTCCTCGACCCCCATGGGTTTTTTGTCATCGAAGTCAATGCAAAAGAAATCCGTATCGAGTACTACTCGAATGCCTATAAAAATAAACGGATTGTCTCAGGTCATCTTGAGAAGGTTTTTACCGGTACCAAAGCAGATGCATTGTCTGATTCGATCGCACGACATGTTCCTGTTTTACGACCAGAGCATTACCTGTATCTTGGGCGTGAATTGCAGAAAGCACAACTTTCCTTTGAACAAAAGAACAAATATGAACAAGGTGGATGTTAACCCCTGGTTATTCGTTCCTCACGCCGGATAATATTCTTTTTTCGTTGGATCAAATAAACTTTTTTCTTTAAGGCGGCCATGTCTCGTTTATCTATTTTTGGTTTTGAATGAAAATATTGTTTATCACGAGGCGGTTGGTAGGATGACCGCATTTTTCCAGGCACTCCTTTTTTATGCTACGGAATAGGATTCGTATTACATAAACGAAGAAAAGAAGGGGTTTATTTGCGTTTCTCTATTGAACCATGTTCCTTGAGATGGAACTCGGTTTTTCCATTCTCCCATTTTTTTATGACATTTTTTATGGTGATGGTATCTCCGATTTTAAATGGTTGGATTTCTTTGACACAGCGGTCCCAAAGGATGATTTCTTTTTTGACATTGTGTTCCTTTATCGAAATGGTTGTAACAAAACCAAATTCACCATCGTCCTTGAAGAACGCCTTGGTTGCTTCCTTATTTGCTAACACACCACTGATATCACTAGCTTGGTGTTTTCGTTGTTCTTCCTTTAAAGAAATATCTGTTGGTTCAACTTCTAAGAGGCCCCAACGACCAAGGTTAATTTCCATTCCTCCAGTGTATCCGAGTTTGGTGTAACCATTGATAATTTTAACGATGGTCCCTAGGTGGATTTCTTTATTTTTAATATGGTTTATATCGCCATTCCAAAGGACAAGTCGACAGGTGGCGGTGTCATCGGATATCTCAAGGTTGATGACTTTTCCAGGAGCACCATTTTTTCTTTTAAATGTCCTTGAATCCGAGATGCTCAGGACCCTCCCTACGACTGTATAATCACCATTGGGGGCGAGATTAACAATTTTTGTGATACTTTGTTTGTTCCTCCCGAGTTCATCTACAATTAAAAAAGCAATGGTGTCTTGATCGATGAGTTCGTCATAGATCTTATATCGTTTTTTTATTTCTTTTTCGAATTCTTTTTTTGTCTTTAGATCAGTGATTAATTCGATAAGCTGTGTCTGGGTTTTATGCATCCGCAACGCGACTAGGTATGTATTTTTCTTACTTATAGTCTGCTATGCATACATAAAAAAATATGGG
>DATLAF010000121.1:0-5162 GCA_035527635.1 Thermoplasmatota archaeon
GCAAAAGACACCATTGATGAAGAAATCATACAAATCCTGTTGAAAAAAATAGACGTTATCTCTCAAGTTCTTGATGAAAAAGAAGACATGGCATTGATACTGAATGATATGATAAAAAAGATGGGTTACTGATGACTGAAGGAGAGTTTTTCACAAAAACAACGATAAAAATAAATGGAGAGCTACATGAACTGGAGCTCCTGGCATTTGATACAGATGGTATAACAAAACTGAGACTTGATAAACAGATTTTTTCCTCTGAAGAAGAAATCGAGATTGAAAGCGATGCTGACCGTGACGTACAAAAATACCAGGAGCTGAAGAAAAGCAAGGGAAAAGCATTATTTCATAAGAGTGAGAAACTGGAATACAATGGAGCCATCACAATCTATAGACCCGTTGTTATCTATATCTTATCTGAGTTGAAAAAAGAATTCATCAAAGAAGACATCGCGAATCTCCTTATGAAATTCTGGGAAGAAAAACTGAAACGAGACATCGGCGGTTCCGGGATGGCTTATGCTGGTCAATATCTGCAATATCTGATAGCACATGATTTGGTTACTCAGAATTCTCTTGGCATCTGCACAAAGACAAACAGAAACGTCGAGAAAGAGCTGGCTATCCCCGCAAAATTGCTCAATGCAATTGATTTGAATGATATCGGGAAATACCTGATTGCTTGGTGTGATCGTCGTGGAGTTGGTATAATCAACGTGCAGCAGGTCCTTGAGTACCCCCTGCATACCTCAAAGCTGGCTGCTTCTCTATCGAAAGATGATTTGTTTGCCGGATGCAAGCTCCTTGAGACTGCTGGTGAAATAAAACAAATCGGACCAGCTGAATTCATGCTTCTGAAAAAAGAGGGGGTTTAATAGTGAATCTTCTTCGCAGACGAGGATATATCCCTATGAGCAGCTACAAGACGAAACAGGATTTTCAAGGGAACTATATCTGTCTCAACTGCAATAAACTCATCACCAACAAAAGAAGAAAACGATATTGCGACGATAAATGCAGAGACGAGCTCTGGACGAAGAACAATCATGTATGGTTACGAAGTAAACTATTATGTGATTGTAATCACACCTGCCAGAAATGCGGAAAAAAACCAAGAAAACCATTTACAGAGCCTGATGGGGCAATCACACAGTATCTTGATGATTCTAAATTAATCCTTGATCATAAGATACCAATAGCACTTGGTGGAGAGGAGTTCGATGAAAAGAACCTTTGGATACTATGTAGCGACTGCAATAAGATAAAGACCGCTGAGGATGCAAAGAACATCGCGAAACACCGGAGACGGGAGAAAGGACGCAGGGATAAATGGGAGCACAAACCAGAAATACCCCCAATCATATTCCATATTCAAGAAAAAATGGACATTTAGTTGAGGAGAGATATGAGCTTCAGTAGAGGAGAGATAAACACAAAAACAACGATAAACATCAATGGGGTGTCTTATGATCTGGAAGTCTACCAGATGGCAGAAGGGATTATCACTGGCTTCAAATTCAATGGCCGGATTTTTCTTGATGTTAAAACCGTGAAAGAAACCATTGATCTTTTCTGTCAGATGTCAAAGCCTGAGTTCTGGAACGGAAAGAAGGATCTAACTATCAAAGAGGGACGAAAGGAAACTGTTGAAGAGGAAACTGAACGGAAAAAAATGAGACGGGAAATCAGATTGGAGAGCAGACAAAAACAGAACCTTGAGATGTTATCTGAACTTGAAAAGAAAAACGAGGAAAAAAAGATTGAAATTGTTCCTGAAGAAAAAAGCGATCCTGTTCTCAAAAAAACACCACCAAACAGAGCTCCTGACAACACATCACGGTTTTCCACCTGGCTGGAGAAGATCGGGGGAAAAATCTTCGATATTGATGATTTTACAAGGGATTGCCCAGACATCCCAGCAGAGCGGACCATGGAAATTATCAGTTATCAGGTGAAAACAAACAAACTGATCCAGATGGGGCCAACAAAATACAAGACACAGGAAGAAATAAAACCTGTTCCAATCAAACGGATGGATATCGGCAAACCAATACGGAAATACCCTGGAACCGCTTACCAGATCATTCTAGACGACATCTACAAGACACTCCCTGAAACATTACAGATACATACCGTCATCGCTGAGGTAAAAAAATGGTACGAGAACCACCCAGACGCAAAAAAACCATCCACGTTCAGTAACAACACAGGCTACACATATCTGAACCACATGGTAAAACATACGATGATCGAGAAAACGGGGAGAGACTTCTACAGAAAAATAACTATGCCAGCTGAACCAGTGCCAAAAACCATACCGCAGGATAAAAAAGATACCGCAGTCCAAAAACAGGACACCGAGATGAAAATAAAGCCATCCACGGAAATAGTCCTCCGATGGATTGCGATCCACGGCAAGCCCCGCCAATGCATCTCTGTTGACGATATCATGAAAAATCCGTTGAAGAATCACACTCTCACGGAAAACGAGATTTTAGAAGGATTTGTTGAGTTGATCAAGCTGAACAGGATCCTTCAATCAGGGAAAAAAGAAATCAGGCTTCCATAGTTATACAATAGTTATAATATAGCTATCAAGGAAAACAACAGGAGGATATAACTATCATCAAAAAAATAAAGAAACAGATACTTTTAGAGCCTACTATTAAACCACCGCAACAGATCAATGAAATTTTATTCTTGAAAGGAAACATCACAACAGAAATTGTGAAAATCAAGGATTACCGTGGACCCACAAGAGTTCAGATCCCTAGATGCCCAGTATGCCAGTGGAAACTCTATTATCGGGCAACCGTCATGAAGAAAGTCTGCACAAACCAGAGTTGCGAAGAATACTGGACTGGAGAAAACAAGCCAAGGCCCGTTGATTGAGATGTGCAAGAAAAGAAACACTGTTATGACCGTCATTTCAGTGAAAGGCCGAGACAATGTTATCGTGCACATTCCGAACCCTCAAAGGCAATTAACGACAGGTCTGACAAAGAAGATCCTGAGAAAAGCGGGCATAAAACTCGAAGAACAAAAGGGGAAACAATGATACTAACCACTAAAGGCGGAGCAACAATTGATACATCAATTGTATATGTTTGTAGGAATTGCTTTAAAGGTAATGTCACTTTTACGCAGATCAGTCATGGGCATTGGATTGCCGAATGTGACAATAAAAATTGCGATTTCAAAGAAGAAATTGGGATGCCTATAGGTAGATATTATGCTAAATAGATTCTATTTAGCATCTATAAAGAACCTCAATAGGTTATACCAATGGTTAAATCAATGGTATAATTTAATGTGTATCCACGGTGGAAACGCAGTGTCTATGAATTGGATACAATTCATCAGAAAGCCTTAAATATGTTGTAACGATTTTGAAAGCGTTACACTTTTTCAATACATTTTCTCTGTCAAAATCCAGATCAAAAACCAAACGTGCCTCATCTTATTTAAATCCACATGTCGGTATAACGGTATATCGGTAGATGCATCCCTCAACTATATACCAAGTGTATATCAAGTGATATTTATCTACTGTAAATAAATATATTTACAAATACATACAAATATGTATGATATTTTAGAACTACAATAGATATATTAAAAATACAGATATTGACAGATGTGATAAGTATCAAATGCGTAGCAAACAGATAGAAAAAACATGTCATTATTCAAAATGCATTTTGAAAAACTTTAAGTAGAATGGATGAAAAAAACATTCGTTTTGAGTTCTTTAAATACTCCATTCAAAACGTATTTTCAATTATTTTATATACAACATTAATGTGCAACACTAACATGCACATCCAATGTGCACACTAATGTACAACATATGGTTCCCTCTATAGGGAACCTTCAACGGATCACTGTAGGGTACCTCTATTGGTTATCTCTAAATCACTTTTGTCACATTCGCAGTATGGCTGGATGTATGTATGGCTGTATAGCTGGATGTATACCTCAATGTAGAGATGGATGTATAGATGAATGTATACGTTCACATGCACATTCACATAGGGTTCAAAATGTGAACGGTTCATATTTTGGACCTCCCAGATATTGGGCCTCCCAAATATTGATACCATCAAAGTTTGATACCATCAAATGTTGATACCCCCAGATGTTGGGGGCACAGACTTTCCAGGGTATGATCCACCGCGTGGTAGTGCCACCGCATGGTCGTTCCATCTCATGGCACTTTGCACTAAACCATTAACGCAAAACAATCAAGCAATGCATTGAAACAATTGATTAAACCAATACCATATATGTCGCACAGGTACCATACAGATACTGGATGGGTACTGCATCAGGGTACAAAAAAAATCGTTCGGGAAAAAGGCACTTTTGTTCGGAAAAAACCTGATTTGTTTTCCCCTCTTTATATGCTTGTTCGGAAAACAGCGATTTTTTCCATTTTTTCCATTTCTGGAAAATCTCTCCTGACAAAAAGAATTCTATTTTTCCATCCATGAAAAACTGCACCGTAAAAAAAAATTCTAGGTGCATATATTTTACACCCCAAACCAATTGTTGTCATGGGTTCTTCAGAGAGCAACAGAGAAGTTGATTTTTTCAAAAGAATTATAAAGAAACAAATGTTTTCAGACTACGTTTAAGTCGGTGAGAGATTTGATACGGTACGTGACGAGATGGATAAAAACAACTCCTTTTTAGACAAACTACTCAACAAAGAGGTAAAAGTACTCTATTCCGATCCTGGACGCAACGGAACAAACGTGGTAGTAGGATACCTCACAGAGATCGATCCAGACCGAAAATACATTGTCGTCAACGGTGTCATTATCGGACTGGGAGATAATTTTATCAGTTGCATCCCTAAGAACCAGACGAATTTAAAGGAGGGATACAGTGGTTAAGAAAACTCTTTCCCCTGATCAACCGAAAGAGCCACCAAACGAGAAAGAAAAACTGATAACAGACAGAAAAATAATCGCAAAAGAAGCGATCCTCAACGATGCAGAACCAAAATGGCTTATCGTAACAAGGATCAAAAAAACAGATGCAACAGCAAAAGATATCGTAGAAAACAAAGAAATGTTTTTTGAAGAAGAAATCCTTTTTGAGACACAAGAACCAAGCATCTGGCAATGCAACAAATGCAAAGGAACCTTTTCTCAGAA
>DATLAF010000122.1:0-3586 GCA_035527635.1 Thermoplasmatota archaeon
ACTTCTATCTTTTAAAGGATAATTGTATCGAAATATGTACACCGACGATTACCTTGTATGACGTTTTAAAAGCATCGGGGCATGTTGAAGAGTTCACAGATCTGACCGTTGATTGCAGTCGATGTAAACGATCCTACAAAGTAGAGGATATCATCAAAAAAGATATGTCTCTTGAACAAGCGGTGAAGGAAGATAAAATCATCTGCCCAACCTGTGGTTCCCCTTTACATGACGCCCATCCGGTTAATCTCATGTTTGCAACCACGATTGGCATCGGTGAAGGAAGAAAAGCATTCTTACGACCGGAGACCGCCCAAGGAATTTTTACGAATTTCCATCTCCTGTATCAGTACAACAGGAAGAAACTCCCGTTTGGTGTTGTTCAAATCGGAAAAGGATATCGTAACGAAATCTCTCCACGACAAGGAACACTTCGACAACGAGAGTTTTCCATGGCAGAAGCAGAGGTGTTCTTCGATCCGCAGGATAAGACGCATCCGTATTTTAACACGATAAAAGACAAAGAATTGTTTCTTTTTGATAACGAAAAAAACTGGAAAATCTCGGTTGCTGATGCAGTAAAAAAGAAAATCATCAACAATCAAGCTCTTGCCTACTACATGTATCTCACCCAGGAATTTCTCCTTTCCGCAGGGGTAGACCCCAAGAAGTTTCGATTTCGGAAACATGCAGCAGATGAACTAGCGCACTATGCAACCGAATGTTGGGATGCTGAGCTGAACAGTAAACGGTTTGGATGGGTGGAATGTGTCGGAATCGCTGACCGGTCTGCATATGATCTGAATGCACATATTGTCGCCTCAAGCGTAGATATGTACGCGTTACGACCGTTTGAAGAGCCTAGAGAAGTAAGTGTAAAAAAAATAGTTCCTAAAATGAACATTCTTGGACCGCGATTCTCAGGAAAAGCAGGAAAAATCAAGGAACAACTTGAACAAATGGATGCAGCCACGGCAAAAAAAATTACTGTGACAATCAATGGTGAATCAATCGACATCCAGAAGGATTGTTACGATATTGTTGAGGTGAAAGAAAAGCAAAGTGGCGAAAAATTTGTCCCTCATGTCATTGAACCATCTTATGGAATCGACCGGATCCTGTATTTCATTCTCGAACATAACTATGTTGAAGCAAAGAAAAACGAGGAGGAATACACGATTTTGAAACTGACTCCCTTGGTGGCACCTATTAAGGTTGGGGTCTTTCCGTTGATTGGCGATGACGCACTCGTCCGGATCGCAAAAAAAATCGATAGCATGTTAAGGAACCAAGGAATCGCAACATACTATGATGAGGGTGGGACGATTGGGCGACGGTATGCACGTATGGACGAGATAGGGACCCCGTTTTGTGTCACCGTTGATCATGACTCATTGATCGATGAAAAGGTAACGATACGAGACCGTGATACTACCAAGCAAGAACGAAAAAAAATACAGGATATTGCTACGTATCTCAAAGGGAAGATATCGTTCTGATTATCTAGAAAGTTTTCACTGTTTTTTCTACGACCTCCAATGCTTCGTCTATTTCTTCAGAAGAGATAGTCAATGGCGGACGGAATCGTATGGTGACTGCCCCGCAGGTGAGGACAAGAAGGTTGTTTGCATAGAGTTTGTTTTTCAGCTCGTCTCTTTTTTGTGTGGTTGGTAAATCAAAGGCGCACATGAGACCTCTTCCGCGTGCATTTGAGATCTTCGGTGGATATTTCTTCTCAATTGCTTCTAATCCTTGGAGTAATCGTTTCCCTTGCATCTCCGCATTCTTCACCAGGTGTTCCTTTTCGATGATCTCAAGGTATTTTTGACAGCGAACCATGTCGACGAGGTTCCCGCCCCATGTTGAATTCAGTCTGCTTGGGACATTGAAAACGTTCTCTTTAACCTCATCAACACGATCACTTACCATGATACCACAGACTTGTGTCTTCTTTCCAAACGCAAGGATATCTGGTTCAAAATCAAAATGCTGGTACGCCCACATCTTCCCGGTCAGTCCGACACCACTTTGTACTTCATCAACGATGAACATCATCTCATGGTCATCACAGAGTCGACGGAGCTCATGGAAGAACTCCTTACGGAAATGATTATCCCCACCTTCACCCTGGATGGGTTCGATGATGAGAGCAGCGATATCATCAGGGTTCTGTACTATCGCGTTTTCTATCTCAGCCACCGCGTGTTTTTCTCGTTCTTTTACATCGCTAAGGTTTGCATCGGTGAGCGGGAATCGTATCTTTGGGTTGTCGATCCGTGGCCAGTCAAACTTCGTGAAATATTTTATTTTATTCAGATTAAAGGTATTGGTCATGGAAATGGTATATCCTGTTCTGCCATGAAATGCTTCTTTGAAATGAATGATTTGTCTACCTTTCTCTTCGTTTCCTTTGGCAATGTTTTTACGTATTTTCCAGTCAAACGCTGTCTTCAGACTATTTTCTATGGCGAGTGCTCCTCCAGCAATAAAAAACAGGTGGTGAAAGTGTTTTGGGACTGCGTATTTTGCAAAGGTGTCGACAAACTCGGCCATCTCAATCGTGTAAATATCAGAGTTCGTAGGGTTATTGATCGCGATTTCTCCTAGCTTTTCGATAAACTCTTGGGTTGTCATTGCAGGGTGGTTGCATCCGAGGGGTGCGGTTGCGAAAAACGAGAACCCGTCAAGAAAATATTTTCTGGTTCGAGAATCATAGATTCTACATCCCTTGCTTTTTTTGAGATCCAAGACGAGGTCAAATCCATCTGCAAGCATGTATCTTCTAAGAGTTTTATGGACATCTGTTGGTTTCATCGACATAGCACCAATTCCCCTTTATAATAAAATGGTTACCTGTTTGAGCGGTATCTCTCCTTGTTATAAAATAATATCGGTCAATTTTTTACGGAAGGTCTACGTATTTTCCAAGGGGATTGTTTTCTCCTTGAATTTAATGCCCATTTCTTCTAATTCGTCTAGGATAGGGTTGTAGATTTCTGGAATGACTGGGATATGAACACCGGTCATGTTGATTTCTTTGTTTAGAATCATCTTCACTGCGATTGCTGCGGGAAGGGCAACGGTGCGTGCAACAGATGTATCGCCATCAGGGATACCGTAGTCGACTAAGGTTGAGGTTACATATTCCTTTTTCGAGGGATATTCTGCGATGAACTCATGATGCATGACGACCATGTCTCTCTCATGATCACCCATGGACATCTTTTGTAAGGTGAGCACATTCAGATAATCCAAAGGAGTGTTTTTGTCTTTTGGCAACAGGGTGTCACTAAAAAGACCGAGCCACTCAAGGCGCTTTATTACCGCGGAGTATGGTTTAAGACCGAGATATGATGCTGTTGCAACTGGGAGGTTATCCTTTGGTTTCGCACCGACTAATTGTCTGGTGAGATCCCTATATGTTTTACCTGTAAATCCCGTCGGGAGTTCTTCGCTGAGCCACCCAAGCGCAACGATATTCCGTAAGGTCTCGCACCATCCAGTCATCCTGAACGTCCCACGATACACGGTTGCTGCATCTTTTAAACCATAGATGTCCTTGTAGGGTACGGAATTGCGATTTGGA